>JALHWS010000151.1 GCA_022866885.1 Candidatus Microgenomates bacterium
CCAGTAACAATACGGAGATCGGGATAGCCAAGTATATAACTGCCGAATTAGAACCCGGACACGAGATATTTATCGTGGAAATGGGCGCGTACAAAAAGGGAGAAATTAAAGCCATTTGTGATTTGGTAAAACCAAAAATAGGGATGATTACCGGCATTGATGAACAGCACATAGAACTCTTCGGCTCTTTGGAAAATACAATGAGAGCAAAATATGAGCTGATTGAAAATTTGCCTCCTGATGCTACTGTCATTGTCAATGGTAACAATAGTCATTGTTTGGAGATGGCCAAGCGGGCCAAAAAACAGCAAAAAAACGTCTTAATTTACCGGACCGCAAAAGACGTGAGCAATATTAAGGTTTTCAGAGATCATCTGGAATTTGACTTTGTAGCCGAAAACAAAAAATACCCCCTGAAAGTTAATCTTTTAGGCGCACAAAACATCGAGAATGTGTTGGGAGCGATCTTAGTCGCGCAAGAGTTGAAGATGGATATGGAATCTATCAGACGTGGTGTCTCCAAAATAAAACCTGCTGACAAAACCATGAAATTGGGAAAAAGCCATTCAGGATTAAACCTGGTTGATGATACGTTTAACGCCAATCCCAGCGGAGTACTTAGCGCGCTTTCATACATGAAATTATATAAAGGAGAAAAGATATTAGTGCTTACCCCTCTTATTGAGCTGGGAGAAAAAGGCAGTGATATCCATCAAAAACTGGGGAAAACAGCTGCTTCAATATGCGATCTGATTCTCCTGACCAATCCTAATTACCAGGAAGCTATATGTTATGGAATCAGTCAGGGAGGGGGAGATCCCAAAAAAGTGCAGGTGGTGAATAAGGCGGAAGCGGCAGAAATAATTAATAAGATTACAGATGATGACAGTGTGGTGGTTTTCGAAGGCAAAGAAGCCGGAAAGATAATAAATGATATTTGATTATCCGATCGCCATTGGACTTTCACCAAATACGCAGAGCCAAGACATCTGGCAGGCAATAAAAATCTTGTTTCAACCGTGGATCTGGAAACGCGGGAAACAGTTGGAAGAAATTAAAGAATGGTTTAAACAATATTTCACTGTCAATGATGTTTTTCTTTTTAACAGCGGTCGATCTGCTCTATACGCCATCTTACAGGCGTTTGGGATAGGTGAAGGAGATGAAGTGATCATCCAGGCTTTTACCTGCGTCGCCGTCCCGGATCCGATTATTTGGGTTGGGGCAAAAGCGGTATATGCTGACATTGACGATTCGTTGAATATAGACCATAGACGACTGGAAAGACTTATAACTCCACATACGAAGGCAATAATTGTTCAACACACTTTCGGTATCCCGGCTGACATTGAAAAGATCAAAAAAATTACTCAAAAATACAAAATCAAACTGATAGAAGACTGTTCTCATGCAATAGGATCTTCTTACAAAGGTAATAAAATCGGCAGCTTCGGAGATGCAGCCTTTTTCAGTTTCGGTAGGGATAAAGTAATATCTTCAGTCTTTGGAGGAGCAGCAATCCTTAACACGGAACAAAAAACCGAGAACTCAGAACTTAAAAAGATAGAAGAAAAATTAGAATACCCAAATTACTTTTGGATATTACAACAGCTTTTCCATCCCGTAGCTTTTTCAATCATTTTGCCTTTGTATAACATTACCTTAGGTAAAATAATTTTATATCTGCTGTTAAAACTAAAATTACTTTCAAAACCGGTTTACGATGAAGAAAAGAGAGGGATACTGCCGACAGTATTTCCCAAAAAATACCCAAATGCCCTAGCTTTGCTTTTAGTCAAACAACTGCTGAAACTTGATCAAATGAATAAACGCAGACGGGAAATTGCTGATTTTTATTTTAAGAACCTGACAAATGATAAGAAAATTCAGTTGCCTGACGATAAACCCGGAGCCATTTATTTAAGATTTAATATTTTAACAAAATCTGCAGAAGAAATATTATCTGAAGCGAAAAAAAGAAAAATAATTCTCGGCAATTGGTATAAAAGCATCATTGATCCGAAAGAGGTGGACTTCCAAAAAATCGGTTATGTCAAAGGCAGCTGCCCGAAAGCCGAGGAAGCGGCCAAACTTAGCCTAAATTTACCGACTTACCGCAGGTTGACAACAGACCAATTAAAAAGGATTATTGAGTTATTCCATGAAGATACAGGAAATTACCGATAAAAATCTCTGGGAACAATTTGTTAGCGCCCATTCACCGCAAAGCCTATTCCATTCGTGGAATTGGGGAGAAGCGATAAGAAAATTACAAATTATATGGAGATTGGGATTATATGAAGATGAAAAGCTTATTGGAATTGCGCAAATAGTGAGAATCACCGCCAAGAGAGGGATTTTTTTGCATGTGAGGCACGGTCCGATATTATCCGTTTGGAAAGAAAAATATTTACTTTTTTTCCTGGATTATTTAAAAACATTAGCCAAGGATCAAAAAGCCTTATTTATCCGGATCAGTCCTTTGATTGATAATTCAGCTGAAAACCAGTCATTGGTAAAAAGTCTGGGTTTCCAAGATGCTCCGATTCACGCCATGGACGGGGAATACTGTTGGGTTTTGGATTTGGACAAGCCGGAAGAACAACTGCTTGCCGGAATGCGCAAGACCACAAGGTACCTCATCAAACAAGCTCAAAAAATAGGGGTAGTGATCAAACAATCAAAAAACACCGCCGACCTGGCGCAGTTTCTGAAATTATACAGCCAGACGGCTGACAGGCATAACTTCGTCCCTCATAAAGGTATCAGGGAAGAGTTTTCACAACTCCTCAAAGACAACCAGATATGCCTATTTCAGGGATATTACCAAAGTAAGCTGCTCTGCGCCGCTTTGATCGTTTTCTATAATCATCAGGCAATCTACCATCACAGCGCTTCTGTCGAGCAGAGGATTCCTGTCAATTACCTCCTTCAGTGGGAAGTGATAAAAGAAGCAAAAAGAAGAGGAAAGAGCGTCTATAATTTTTGGGGGGTGGCACCGCATGAGAAAAAAAGGCATCCGTGGAAAGGCTTATCCCTATTCAAAGAAGGTTTCGGCGGAAAGGTAATAGAATATCTTCATGCTCAGGATTATCCCCTTTCGCTTCTATATTGTACGACATATATTCTCGATACTTTCAGAAAATTCAGGAAAGGCTACTAAATGTTATATAATAGGTAATCAGGTAAGATAATTTATGCAATTTATCCGCTATCATCATATTTCATTTAAAAATGCCTTCAGAGGTCTTTTTTGGGCTTTTTCCACTCAGCCGAATTTCCGGATCCACGGTTTTTTCTCAATACTGGCGATTGTAACCGGATTTATCCTGAAGATCACTCCGGTCGAGATGACAATTTTGGTATTAACAATCGTTTTTGGCATGGGGATAGAAATGGTTAATACTTCCATAGAAGCGGCGACCGACATGATTACTACCGAGTGGCGTGAAGAGGCAAAGATTGCCAAGGATGTTGCCGCCGGCATGATGCTTCTGGCGGCTATCGGAGCGGTGATAGTGGCTTTAATTATTTTTATACCCCGTCTTTGGTTAATATTTTTCTGATCGTATGGGCTATTTTATTGGAATATTATTAGTATCATTTATCGTCAATTCACTGACCCTAATCCCTTATATCAATCTTCTCTACCGTTTTAAGATACAGCGGCAGAAGCAAAAGACTAAAGATGCGTTTAACCGGCCGACTCCAATATTTGACAATTATAACCAAAAGAAAACCGGCATTCCGATCGGCGGGGGACTTTTGACAATAGTCAACGTGACCATCTTATTTTTAATCTCTTTTCCAATTCTCTATTTTTTCTGGGTCCCGATCACTTCGATTTACAATAACCCGGGAAGCGAGATAAAGATCCTTCTTTTTACTTTTCTCTCATTTGGGCTGATTGGTTTATATGATGATATCAACAAAGTCTTTTTGGGTAAAAAGAACGGTTTCTTCGGTCTTCGTCTGATCCATAAGCTAGCCTTGGAGATAATTCTCTCTGTTTTGATCTCCTTTTGGTTATTCAGTGAACTGAAAATCAGCATTATCAACGTCCCCTTTTTGGGAGTGATAGACGTAGGGATTTTTTACCTAATCTTTGCTTCTTTTGTGATAACCGCTTTTGCCAATGCTTATAATATCACTGACGGTTTAGACGGTTTAGCCGCAGGAATTCTGATGATTGCCCTGTCTGCCTTTTGGGTGATTTCCCATTCGATTTTGGACACGACCTTATCGTTGTTTATCGCTATTTGGCTTGGAGGGATTATTGCTTTTCTTTATTTTAATATCCACCCGGCAAGAATTTTTTTGGGGGATGTCGGTGCTTTATCATTTGGGGCTACCTTTGCGGTTATCGGACTACTGCTCGGAAAAACTTTTTCTTTACCGGTTATCGGCGGATTATTTGTGATTGAGATTGCTACTTCTTTATTCCAGCTCTTAAGTAAAAAATATCGGGGAAAGAAAATAATGTCAGTCGCTCCTTTGCACCTTTGGCTGCAGAAAAATGGTTGGAATGAAACTACCATCGTATTTCGCGCCTGGTTGATCGGCATTATCCTCGCCATTTTAGGCCTATGGCTCGCTTTCCTATCATAAAAAAATATGAAGAAAAGGGCTCCGGTTAAACTTGTCAGGCAAAAAAGAAGGTTTAATTTTATTTTAGCCGGTTTAGCACTGGCGCTCTCTTTATTTGGCCTTTTAATGATCTATGAATCGTCCAATATTGCCGCCTTCCAAAGTTTCCAGGATAAATATCATTTTCTTCGCGATCAGGGGTTATGGTTAGTCATCGGAAGCATCGGGATGATCGTCGTTTCCTTTGTGAATTATAAAAAATACTCCGTATTGGCTATTCCTTTGCTTATAGGCGCGCTTCTTTGTATGATTGCCGTTTTTATTCCCGGTGTCGGCATCAAGACTCTGGGTGCCCACCGATGGGTAAATTTCCATTTTTTCCAATTTCAGCCGTCGGAATTGACAAAATTGGCCTTAATAATTTATCTTTCATCCTGGTTTTCAACATTTGAGAAGAAAAGGCTACTGGCTTTTTTTATTCTGCTTACAATGGTCGTCGGTTTAGTCATGCTCCAACCGGATTTAGGTACCGCTTCGATTTTGACGGTGATATTTATCGTCATGTATTTTGTTTCCGGTGCTCCTTTTTGGCATTTCGCATTCCTGGTTCCGGTTATCAGCGTCGGTGCTTTTATCCTGATGATAATTTCCCCTTATCGTTTCCAACGACTGACTACCTATTTAAATCCTAATTTTGATCCTTTAGGCGCTTCCTATCATATCCGCCAAATTCTGATCTCTTTTTCTTCCGGGGGATTTTGGGGTCTCGGGCTGGGTGCTTCAAGACAGAAATACCAATTTCTGCCCGAAGCAACCACCGATTCAATTTTCGCCATTATAGCGGAGGAATTCGGTTTCTTCGGCTCTCTGTTGTTTATCCTATTTTATCTCTTTTTTCTTTACCAGCTTTTTAAAATTACTTTGAAAGCTCCTGATAAGCAGGGGTTCTTACTGGGCAGCGGAATTTTTACCCTCATTGCTTTTCAGACAATCGTGAATCTTGGATCGATGGTGGCGATTTTTCCCTTGACCGGTGTTCCTTTACCTTTAATATCATATGGCGGATCAAACATGGTGATTACTTTTATTGCCATCGGACTGATGCTTAATATCAAAAGACAAAGCAGTTGAAAAAGATTATGCCGAATAAAAAAATAACCATATTTTTCTGCGGAGGACATTTGTCCCCGGCTTTGGCTGTTATGGAAAAATTGGATAAAAATAAGTATGAAATAATTTATATTGGAAGAAAACAATCACAGGAAGGTGATCCGGGAAGGTCATTTGAAGAAAGTGTCATAAGAAAAATGAAGATCCCCTATCTTAATTTAATCACTGGAAGATTACAAAGAAGCCTGACGAGATACACTCTAGTTTCTTTAATAAAATTCCCGGTCGGACTGATACAGAGCTTTTACTTATTGTTAAAATACAAACCGGTTTTGGTTGTTTCTTTCGGCGGATACGTCTCATTGCCCGTCTGTCTGGCGGCAAAATTGCTGGGTAAAAAAATAGTCATCCATGAACAGACCCATGCTCTTGGGTTAACCAATAAAATCGTCGCCAAAATTGCCGATAAAGTTTTTTTGTCATGGCCGGATACAAAAAACATTACCGGTTCTGGCAAAACTGTAGTGACCGGTAATCCCGTGAGAAGTTCAATTTTTCGAACTTGCAGGGAAGATCAAAGACTGTTGGTCTTCGGTGACCAAAAATTACCGCTTCTTTGTGTCGTCGGCGGCAGTCAGGGAGCCCGTTCAATCAATATGATAATAATTAAAGCAGTGCCTCAACTGGCCAAAAAATTCCGGATTTTACACCAGTGCGGCAGTGCAAACAAAAGTCATGATTTTAAGGTTTCCTTGAGTATTAAAAATTCGCTTCCCGCAGTTACCCGAAAAAATTATTTTCCCGTGAAACAAATAAATCCTGAAGATATCGGCGCCATTTTCCAAAAAGCGGAATTGATTGTCAGTCGCGCCGGGGCAAATACCGTCGCGGAAATTGCCATTTCCGGCACGCCGGCAATTCTGATCCCGCTTCCCTGGTCTGCCGAAGGTGAACAGGAAGCAAATGCCAAGATGTTGGCGGCAACCGGTTTGGCAAAAATCCTGCCTCAAAAACCCCTTTCGGCAAAAATACTTCTTGGAGAAATACTTGACATGTGGCGCGATCGGTTGAATTATATAAATTGCCGTCCAAAAGCAAGAGAATTATATCCGCCCACTTCAGCCGACAAGATTGCTGCTGCCATTGAAGAGATAATAAAAATTGCGTAAATCATGAAGAGGAAATTATTATTTATTCCCGTTTGTTGCCTGGTGTTTGTTTTTATTAACTTTTTCCGATTAAAAAAAGTTTATTTTATCTCACCAAAAAAAGTTGAAAGCGGTTTGGAAATATTCAACGGTAAAAACCTTTTGTGGTTTGACGCTAAAATAATAAACCAACATTTGCTTGACCGTAATCCGGAAATCAAGTCGATGTTAATAGCGAAGTCATACCCCAACTCACTGGTTATTGATTTGATGTTTCGGAAACCGGTTGCCATAGTCGCCGGTGAGGGCGATAATTTTTTCATCGATACGGATGGCAGGTTGCTGCCATATGATGAAAATCTCAAGAAAGATCTGCCGGAAATCCGTTTGGCCGGAGCGAAATTGTACCTAACCAATAATACTGACTGGCGGATAATAAATGCCCTGACTTTTTTAAAACAATCAAAAATACAGGGGGTTGATTTGTCAAATATATTGATAGATAAGGATAAACCGTTAATGATGGCGTATTTGCCAGAAGGGACAGAAGTCATCATTCCACAGACGGGAAATTTTGCCAATTTAGCCGCCTCTTTACAAATAATCGTTTCTAGGTTTAGAATAGAAGGGAAATTCATTACTAAAGTTGATTTCCAGTTTGATAAGCCAATCGTATTACTTGAAAATGATAAAAATATTTCCTCAAATACGTCTCATTAGAATATGAATAAACAGATTGTTGCAGGCATTGATATCGGTACCTCAAAAATTACAACGATTATCGCTTCTGTCCCTGAAAGCGGACTGTTAAATATTCTCGGGGTGGCCAATAATCCGAGTCACGGTATCAGGAAAGGCCAGATAGTTGATATTGAAGATGCGACTAAAAGCATTGTTCAAAGTCTGGAAGCGGCAGAGCGGATGGCCGGATATTCTTTATCTTCAGCATTTCTGTCTATCGGCGGAGCGCATATCAGTTCCCAAAATTCGCACGGAGTGGTGGCAGTGGCCGAACCGCAGAAAGAAATTACTCATGATGACGTAA
>JALHWS010000152.1 GCA_022866885.1 Candidatus Microgenomates bacterium
ACGTCTTCTTTTGCCTTTCTGACCGTGCTGTCCAGGCAGGATTTTCATCCTTTTTAAAAGCTCGGTGTGGGCATGGCTACCCGGGGTCTTTAACCCCAAGTCAAATGCTTCACGCCTGGCCAATCTGTTTTTAGGTCCTCTGTATCGAGCCATAGTAGTTTTAGCGTCTAGCGTCTAGAAGTTAGCGTCTAGTTATTATAATCTTAATTACTAAACGCTAAACGCTAGTTACTAGCCGCTGATTTATACTCTTCTTTTTTTCTTCGGCCTGACACCGTTGTGCGGCATCGGTGTCACGTCAGCAATCATGCTGATATTCAAACCAGCGCTCTTCAGTGCTCTAAGTGCCGCATCCCGTCCGGCTCCCGGTCCTTTTATATAGACTTCAACGCTTCTTAAACCAAAATTACTGATGATTCTTCTGGCTGCCTGATCTACTGCGCTGGTGGCCGCAAAAGGAGTTGACCTTCTTGTGCCTTTGAAACCGACATTACCCGAAGAACTCCAGCCTAAAGTGTTTCCCTTTTCATCGGTAATCGTAACGATCGTGTTATTGAAAGTTGAAGTAATAAACACTTTCCCTTTTTCGATCAGTTTAGTTGTTTTTCTTGTATTCATAATATTTACAAAATAATCTTATTTCCCGGGTGTTGCGGCCGGAGCTGTTTTATTCTGGTCCAGCTTGGCTCTGATTTCCTTTTTTAAAGCTCCAACCGTCTGTCTTTTGCCTCTTTTTGTCCGGGCATTGGTACGTGTCCGCTGGCCCCGAACCGGCAATCCCCGGATATGCCGAAGACCTCGGTAACTGCCGATTTCTTTCAATCGTTTGATGGTATTGGCAATTTCCGTTTTTAAGTCTCCTTCTATTTTGTATTCTTTATCCAAAATTTTTTGAATCCGGTTTTTCTCTTCTTCCGTCAGTTCCTTAATTCTTTTGGCTCCATCGACCTGGGCTTTCTCCAACAGTTCGACTACGTTACGCCTGCCTATTCCGTAAAGATAGGTTAAAGCAATGTCTGTCCTTTTATGATCCGGTAAATCAATTCCTGCAATTCTTGACATAATTATCCCTGTCTCTGTTTATGTTTCGGATTACTGCAAATAACGTAAGTCTTTTGTCTTCGAACAACGATCTTGCACTTATTACACCTTTTTTTGACTGATGAGTGTACTTTCATAATTTCTTTTAACGAAGCCTGTAGGTGATCCGGCCCTTTTCCTTGTCATACGGTGTCATTTCCAGCCTTACCTGATCACCGGGCATAATTTTTATATAGTTTATCCGCATCTTTCCTGATAAATGGCAAAGAATCACTTTGCCGTCTGCCAGCTGTACCCGAAACAAGGTATTCGGAAGAGCTTCAATCACTTTACCAATAACTTCAGTTGTTCCCTGGTGAGCCATAAATTAATTTTTTACCCCCCGCTTAAACCGGCGAAGGAGTCAAAACAAGACCACCGTGGATTGTTGCTGCCACGGTAGCTTCAAAAAGTCCTGATATTTTACCATCTTTCGTAACAATTGTCCATCCGTCATTTCCGCGGTAAATCACTTCAGGACTTCCCATATTATATATTACTTCTACCGCTAAAACCATCCCTTCGCAGATTTTGGGAGTTTTTTCCCTTTTTTGCCCCACAAAACCCGGCACTGCCGGATCCTCATGGAGTTTCTTTCCGACACCGTGCCCGACCAGGGTCTGAACTACGGAATAGCCGGCCCCTTCAACTACATCTTCAATCTCTTTGGAAATATCCCAGATATAATTGCCGATCTTCACCTTTGAAATAGCTTGTTCTAAAGCCCTCTGACCGGTTTTGAGGAAACGGTCAACCTCTCCATTTCCATTTTGGCCAATTTTTACCGTCCAGGCGGCATCGGAGTGATAACCTTTATAATACACGCCGCAGTCAATCCCGACCACATCCCCATCCCTGATAACGTAATCATTTGGAATACCATGGACAACCGCCTCGTTGAGGCAGGTGCAAAGTGTCCAATGGTATCCTTTCACTTTCTTAAAAGAAGGCTCTCCTCCCCTTTTGATAATCTCTTTTTCCGCACCAAGATCCAGGTCTAAAAGAGTTACTCCAACGGCTGCCTTCGATAATACATCTCGTAAAACCGCAGATAATATCTGTCCGCTTTCTTTCATGATTTTTATCTCTTGGGGTGATTTCAGGTGAATCATGGACTGATTTTTTTCAGCGTATCCTCCAGTTTTTTAAATAAGTCCGCCTCGGTACCGTTGTTTCCCAGGATAAAATCGGCTGATTTCCTCAAAGTATAAAGTCCCAACTGTGTCAATTCGCTCATGTCTCTTTTTTTGGCATCTGCGTAAGCTAACGGTCTTTCCGGCCTGACTAATAAGCGTTGATAACGTAAATTTTGCGCCGCCTCTAAAAAAATGATTTTGACGTTGGGAAGATTTTTTTGGAAATAATCCAATTCTTCACCGCTCCTCATACCGTCAATCACTACCATTGGTTGAACTGCCAAACATTTATTGACTTTTTCCGTAGTTTCCTTGGCGTAGATATCCGCCCCGTATTTTTTCCGAAGCGATTCTCTGACGTGTTTTTCATTACCTTCTGTCAAAGGCATATTTTCTTCTTTCAAAACGGCATCAGTATAGTCGCCCATCCGGATAACCGGGATTTTTTTACGGCGGAAAAAATCGGCAGCGGTCGTTTTTCCGCTGCCAGGCAAACCGGTAAGAATCAAAACGGTTTTATTCATTTATTTTATTAAGCTTGGAAACTGCTCTTTTGAAGACCTCATCCACTCTTCCCGCCCCGTCAATAGTCACTAATAAACCTAGCTTTTGAAAATGACTAATCAGCTTTTTTTCTTCCATCCGGTAAGTCTCCAGTCTTTTTTTAATCCTTTCCGGAGTATCATGGGTTTCGGAACTGTCGGCAAAAAGCGGCCTTTTGCGCGCTACCAATCTTCTCATTGCCTCGCTATCTGTCAGTTTCAGGTAAATCACTTTATCAACCGTGTAACCGGCAAGCTGCACTTCCCTGAAAAGAAATTCCGCCTGGCGGATATTTCGGGGAAAACCATCAAGCAGGAAACCGTTTTTAGCCTCCGTGGTGGCTAATTTATTGCGCCAAAGCTCAAACATGCTTTCATCCGGTACATACTTACCCTCCGTCAGCGCTTGGCGACAGATATTACCAACGGTTGAACCGCTATTCTTTTCTGCCGACTTGCGAACCAAATCGCCCGAGGTATAGATTGGTAAACTGAATTTATCGGCCAGTAATTTTGCCTGTGTCCCTTTCCCTGATCCTTCCGGACCGTAGATGATTAGATGCATAGTATTATTTTAAGAAACCGTCGTAACTTCTCATGACCAGTTGGGATTCAATTTGTTTAACCGTTTCCAGGACCACGGAAACAACGATCAGGATACTGGTTCCGCCGATAGTCAGCGAAGCGACCCCCGAAATCTGCTTGACAATGGCCGGCATGATGGCGATCCCGCCCAAAAATAAGGCTCCGGCCAAAGTAATCCTCGTCAAAATATAATTTAAGTAAGCCGCCGTCGGACTGCCCGGCCTGATTCCGGGGATAAAGCCGCCGTATTTTTGGATTTCTGCGGAGATTTTTTGAGGGTTGAAAGTGATGGCCGTATAAAAATAAGTAAAACCGATAACCAGCAGGAAGTAAACGAAATTATAGACGAAACCGTCAGTTTTAAAGATATTGACGATAAAACGGGCCACCCCGACAATCATCGGGTTGGGAATCTGCTCGACAAAACGTCCCAAAAGAGACGGCAGTAAAACGATCGAGACGGCAAAGATGATCGGGATGACACCTGCCTGATTCAGCCTGAGAGGCAAATAAGTCGAAGACCCGCCGTAGACTTTGTTCCCCCTGATCCTCTTGGCGTAATTGACCGGCACCTGACGGACGGCTTCGTTGATAAAAACAATGCCGGCCACTACTGCAAAGCCGACAATCACAAAAATCGCCACATTCATCAATAATTCCTCATTGACGATCATCATTGTCTGCCCGAGAAAAACCGGCAGCCGGCCGACGATACCGGCAAAGATCAAAAGCGAGATGCCGTTGCCGATGCCAAACTCGGAAATGAGCTCCCCTAACCACATCAAAAGGACAGTCCCGGCCGTCATGGTAACCACCAGGGAAATCAGTTGCAAAGGATTTAAATTTCCCATAATTCCCTGACTGCGAAGAAGGGCATACATGCCAAGCGACTGCAAAGCGGCCAGGGGAATGGTGATAAACCGGGTGTATTGGTTAATTTTTTCCCGGCCGAATTCACCTTCTTTTTGCAATTCTTCAAGTTTAGGAAAAACGATGGTCAAAAGCTGAAGGATGATTGAAGCGTTGATGTAAGGATTAAGACCGATGGCCATAACCGAAAAATTGACCAGCGTCCCTCCGGAAAAGATATCCAAAAGCCCCAGGAATTCACTCTGGGAGAAAAGGGCCCGCAGTTTGACCAGGTCAACCCCGGGCAAAGGGATATGGGCAAACAGCCGGAAGATGAAAAAGATGAAAGCGGTAATCAGTAATTTTTTTTTAAGTTCCGGAGTCTTGAAAGCCTGGACAATTGAACTAAGGTATTTGTTCATAAAGCCTTATTTTCCCACTTTGCCGCCGGCGGCGATGATTTTTTCCGCTGCCTTTTTTGAACACGGCATTTTAACTGTCAAAGGTATATTCAGCTCGCCATCGCCTAAGATTTTTATCCTATAATCTTTGGCGTTTTTGCTTATGATATTTTTCTTGATCAGGCTTTCCTTGTCAATGACTGAATTGGCCGGAAAAACGTTAAGGTATTTAAGATTGACGGCCAGATCTTTGGTGCCGACTCTTTTATTGCGGTACTTACCCCGATAAAGAGGCAGCCGTCTGGTAAAAGAGACGCCAAACTCTCTAAGACTCATTGATATTTTCCCTCTGGACCTTTGTCCTTTTGTTCCCCGGCCGCCGGTTTTACCTTTTCCGCTACCGTGTCCCTGACCAAGCCGTTTTTTTCGGGAAGAGGTTGTTTTGGTTAATTGGTTTAGTTTTATCATATGGTTTTTAACCTTTTTAAAGCTTCTAAAGTCGCGTAGACATTGGAAGCCTTATTATCCGTTCCCATGATCTTGGAAACAATATCTTTAATTCCGGCGGCTTCCACGACTGCCCTGACTGGACCTCCCGCCCTAATACCGGTTCCCGGAGGCGCCGGTTTGATCATAATTTTAGCCGCACCTTTTTTTATCCTGATTTCATGCCGAATGGTTTTTTTCACCATGGGAACGATAATCATGTGTTTGCGGGCGTACTGAACTCCTTTTCGTACCGCGCTCGTCACGTCTCTCGCTTTTCCCAAACCGACCCCCACTTTTCCTTTTTTGTCTCCCACTACCACTAAAACCGAGAAACCGATTTTATTGCCCCCGGTAGTTTTTTTGGAAACCCGGTTAACTTGAATGATCTTTTCGACAAATTCTTCGTTTATCATATATATAAAATAATATTAAAAAATTAATCCTCCCGCACGGCTACCTTCGGCCAGAGCTTTCACCCGACCGTGATAACGGTTGCAACCCCGGTCAAAAACCACTTTTTTAATCTTTTTTTTAAGCGCTTTTTCCGCCAATAATTTTCCCGCTATCCCGGCTTTCTCAATCCTGGTCAGTTTTTTCTCCCCTTCGCTCTTTATCTCCTTTTCGCTTACGGAAACCAAAGTTTTTCCAGTCCCGTCATCAATAATCTGAGCATATATTCCTTTATTTGACCGGTAAACGGAAAGCCGCGGACTATTGATCACCTGGCGGATTTTTCTCCGGACTCGGGTAGTTCTTCGAAATTTGGCTGTTTTCAATCTGTTTTTCATATTTATTTTGCTCCGGCTCCGCCGACGGCTTTGGCGGCTTTACCGACTTTCTTTCTGATATATTCACCCAAATACCTGATACCCTTGCCTTTATACGGTTCCGGCGGTTTCAACCTTCGCACCGTTGCCGCCACTTCACCGACTAAATACTTGTCAAAACCCAAGACAATCACTTTGTTTTCATTGACCGTAAAACTGATTCCTTTTGGCGCCGGCACTTTTACCGGATGGGCATAACCCAAACTTAAAACCAGATCGTTTCCGTTTACTTGGGCCCGGTAACCGACACCGACCAACTCCAGCGTTTTGGTCCAGCCGGTTTTGACTCCAGTGACGGCGTTTTGGATCAAAGTCCGGTAGAGTCCCTGCAAATCGGCGCATTCTTTTGTCTTGGTCGAAACCGTCAGCTGGTTGTCTTTAATATCGGTTTTTAAACTGGCCGGCAGGGAAATGACAAGCTGTCCTTTCGGACCGTTCACCGAGATTTTCCCTCCGTCGGAAGTTACGGTTATCCCCTGTTCAATAATAATTGGTTTTTTGCCTACACGTGACATATATTTACCAGATTTTACAAATAACTTCGCCGCCCAAGCCTTTTTTCCTGGCCTCTTTATCCGTCATTAAACCGCTTGAGGTTGAGATGACCGCCATCCCTAAACCGCCAAGCACTCTGGGTAAGCCGTCAGCTTTGACGTATACCCGGCGGCCGGGCTTGGAAACAATCACTATTTCCGTCACTTTAGGAAGTTTTCGGTCATAAAGAAGATCAATGATAATTTGCGAAAAATTTTCCTTGCTTTTGGCGACTGTCACTTTACCAAGCCAGCCGTTTTTGTTTAAGATTTTCGCCAGTGATTCCTTCATCTTTGAATGTGGAATTGTCACTTGGCTTTTTTTGGCCATGTAACCGTTTTTAATTTGAATCAAAAAATCTGCGATTGGATCACTTGTCATAAATTTTTTTCCTTTCACCAGCTGGCTTTTATCACGCCAGGCAATTCTCCCCGGTGGGCCATTTCCCGAAAGCACAACCGGCAAAGACCGAATTTCCGAAGATATCCGCGATTGCGGCCGCAAAGCCGGCAGCGGTTTTTATTCCGGACGGCAAACTTTTGTTTTTTTTGAAACTTAATGATGTCTGATTGTTTCGCCATAAACGTCCTATTATACTATTAAGACTTGCTAAAAGGCATCCCCAAAATCTCCAGTAAATCTTTCGAATCCTTGGCATTTTTGGCGGAAGTCACGAATGTGATTTCCAATCCTCTGATCTTATCAATCTTGCTGTACTCGATTTCCGGAAAAACGATCTGCTCGGACAGTCCCAAAGTAAAACTTCCCTTCCCGTCAAAACCTTTTTGGGGAATACCCCGGAAATCGCGAAGACGGGGGAAAACGATTTTCACCAGCTTGTCATAAAAATCATACATCCTATTCCCTCTTAAAGTCACTTTTAAACCAATCGGCTCGCCTTTCCGAAGTTTAAAGGCGGAAATGTCATGCCGGGCGTGAGTTATTTGCGGTTTCTGGCCGCAGATATCGGCCAACTGACCGCTCATGACTTCGATGACTTTTTTATTTTCCTGTGCTTCGCCCAAACCGATATTGATGGCGATTTTCACCAATTTCGGGACAGCCATCACGTTGGCAATTTTTAATTTTGTCTGTAATTTTTTCCGCTCTTCTTTGATAAATCGGTCAAAAAGTTGTGTCATAATTTCTCCTTATATCTCCGCTTTGCATTTCCGGCAAATCCGGACTTTTTTCTCTTTCTTCAGTATAAAACCGGCTCGAGTCGGCAGATTACACTTCGGGCAAAACAGGGCCACTGCGCTCACGGATAATGGTTTACTTATATCAATAATCCCTCCGGGGTGCTGTTCGTCCCTTTTCTTCATGTGTCTTTTATACTTGTTTAATCCGGGCAAGAGAATCTTTTTGTCCTCACCGACAATCTTTTCGATTTTGCCTTTTTTGCCTTTATCTTTGCCGGCAGTGATGATAACTGTATCGCCTTTTTTAAGCTTTCTCATATATTAATAAACCTCTGTAGCCATGGAGATAACCTTATTAAAACCCAAGTCTTTTAACTCGCGGGCAACCGGGCCGAAAATCCGGGTGCCTTTGGGATTTTTGTCTTTGGGATTGTCGATAATGACGACCGCATTGTCATCAAAGCGGATATAGGAACCGTCCTTTCGGCGTCTCTCTTTCCGTGTCCGCACAATAACCGCTTTAACCACCTCATGGGTTTTGACCGTCCCTACCGGATCGGCTTTTTTGACAACACAGGTAACGATATCCCCCAGATAGGCAATCGGCCGGTTTCCATGACCAAAAACGGCAATAACCGAAAGCCTGTGAGCACCGGTATTATCGGCCACATCGACGATTGAACGCAGTTGGATCATATTTTCTCCACCAGAATATAATGTTTTTCTTTCGAAATCGGCCGGCAGGATTTGATCGTAACGGTATCACCGGTTTTCACATCCCCTTTGTCGCAGTGTACTTTATATCTTTTGCTCCGTCTGATGATTTTTTTGTATAACGGATGCAAACGCTGCTTTCTAACTTCTACCACTAAAGTATTGGCCATTTTGGTTGAAACGACTTTGCCGCTTATGGTTTTCATATTTTTTCTCCTTTTTTATTTGCCCGTAACTCTGTTTTTTTTAAGTGAGTCAAAATCCGGGCGATCAGTTTCCTTTTTTCCCCAATGACGGAAACGTTTTTCAGTTTTTTGGTAGCTAATTCTATCTTCAGTTTGGTGATTTCCTCCTTTGCCTCTGTAAGTACTTTCCTGATTTCGGCTTCTGACTTTGACAGAATTTCTGTTATTTTGCTTTTTTTCATATTTTTCAATTCCTGGTGATAAATTTGGTAGAAACCGGTAGTTTGCTGCCGGCGGAACCCATGGCTTGCTTGGCCAAATCTTCCGGAATTCCGCCCATTTCAAAGATTATCCGGCCAGGCCGAACCACTGAAACATAATCAACGACGTCACCTTTACCGCCGCCCATCCGCACTTCCGGTGGTTTGTCCGAAATCGGTTTATCGGGAAAAATCCTGATCCAAACCCGGCCGCCTTTTTGCGTATATCTTGTCAAAACACGCCGGCCGGCTTCAATCTGGCGGGAAGAGACCCAACCGGCGGATAAAGCCTTCAGTCCATACTGTCCAAAAGCAATCATACTGCCCCGGATTTCTTCTCCTCTCATTGTCCCCCTGAATTGTTTGCGAAATTTCGCTCTTTTTGGTACTAACATATTTATTTGCAAATCCAAACTTTGACACCGATATAACCTGATTTCGTCAAAGACGGCAAAGCGGCATAATCAACTAACTCGCGGATGGTCGAAAGCGGAATTGACCCAATTTTATAAGTCTCCCGGCGGGAGATTTCGGCTCCGCCGATTCTGCCTGATAAAATGATTTTCACTCCTTTGGCACCCGATGCCATCACTTTTTCCATGGCGAAATTGACGACCCGCTTGGCCGGCAGACGTTTCGCTAACTGATCGGCCACCTGTGAAGCCACAAAATAAGCGGAAAGGTTGGGTTCTTTTACCGGTTCCACCCGAAGATCCAGCTTCCAGGCGGCTTTTTTCTCCAACTGGCCGCGGGACCGGCGGTGTTTGATAATTATCAATTGTATCTGTTTCTTTAAGTCTTCCATCCCCGCTCCGCCGCGGCCGATAACCATACCGGGACGGACCACATGAAGAATAATGTTTATTTTATTGATTGACCTCTCAATTTCGACTTTCGTTACCCCGGCCGGATGCAGCTTAGCCAAAAGCGCTTTGCGGACTATACTGTCTTCCAAAACGAAATCCTTGTATTTTCGCGCGTCGGCAAACCAGCGTGAATCCCAGGTGAAAACCGTACCTAAGCGAAAACCTTTCGGATTTACTTTATGCCCCATTTTTTTCCTCCAAAACAACTTTAATATGACTGGTTCTCTTTTTTATTGAGTGAGCCATACCCCGGGAAACCGGCTGCCATCTCTTAAACATCGGCCCTTTGCCTATCTCAATCGTTTTTATCCTCAAGTTTGCCTCAACTGCCTTTTTGTTATTGGTCGCGTTTGCCATGGCAGATTTGACGGCTAAGATTAGCAACCGTCCGGCCTTATCACTTTTTAGCGTCAACCGGCTGATCGCCACTTGCGGCGATAAACCGTGCAGCACTTTTGCCCACTCCTTCAATTTCCGGGGAGAGGAACGTAAATAGCGAATATAAGAAATCACTTCCATAATTTTTATGTTTTCTCCAAAACTCTTTTGGTCACCTGACCGTGTCCGTGGAAGGTCCGTGTCGGTGAAAATTCACCTAAACGGTGTCCGACCATCGCTTCCGAAACAAAAACTTCAATAAAATTTTTACCGTTGTGGACGGCAAAACGGTGGTTAACAAATTCTGGCGGAATCTGACAAGCACGCGACCAGGTCTTAATCGGCGTACTTTGACCGATTCTTTTTTGCTCCATCACTTTCTTTAACACCCTTTTATCGATATATGGTCCTTTTTTAGCGCTTCGGCTCATAATTTTATTTCCTCCGCTTCAGAACAAACTTAGTATTGTATTTATTTTTCTTTCTTGTCTTCAAACCTCTGGCCGGCTTACCCCAGGGAGTCTTCGGTTGCTTCATGCCCTCTCCGCTTCGACCTTCTCCTCCACCGTGAGGATGGGAACGCGGATCCTGGGCGGTTCCCCGGACTGTCGGACGGATACCCATCAGTCTCGACCGGCCGGCTTTACCGATCGGGGTCGTCTTCCATTCAACGTTGGCAAGTTGCCCTATTGTAGCAAAACAGCCTTCTGAAATCATGCGGACTTCTCCTGATGGTAATTTGACATGGGCGTAGCCGCCTTCTTTGGCCAAAACATAAGCGGCTGTCCCTGCCCCCCTGACCAATTGTCCGCCCCGGTCTTTACTTAACGCCAAATTATGGATCGGTGTCCCGACAGGAATAGCGGAAAGCGGCAGGCTGTTTCCCGGTTTTGCTTCAACTTCAGGACCTGAAGAGATCACGTCATTGATGTTTAATCCGAGAGGAGAAAGGATATAACGTTTTTCCCCGTCTTGGTAAAAAATCAGGGCAATCTGGACATTCCTGTTGGGATCATATTCAAAAGCAACCACTTTGCCGGGAATACCCAACTTATTCCGTTTGAAATCAATCTCCCGGTAAAATCTTTTCTGCCTACCACCCTGATGATGGGCGGTAATCTTGCCAGTACTGTTCCTGCCGGAGTTTTTCGGCAAAAGGTTGGATAAATGTTTTTCTCTGGTAGTTCTGGTTATCTGTCTCATTTTGCTTGGCTTGTTTGGCCTACCTCAAATAATTCAATTTTTTCTCCTTTTTGTAATCTGACGAAAGCCTTTTTCATATCCGGTGACTGCACAATCTTTCTTTTTTTACCGGCGGTTCTTTTCTTTCCCTTAACAACCGTAGTCGTCACCCACCGAGCATGAACTTTGAACAGCCGGCTGACGGCATTTTTTATTTCCGGTTTATTGGCTTTTTTATCCACCAAAAAGGTAAACACCCCCCTGGCGGCATCTTTCAGTGACTTTTCTGTAATAACCGGTTTTTTGACGATAATTTTTTCTTCCATAAGTTAAATTGATTTTTTAACCACTTTTTTCTTTTTGACTGTCTTCGGTTTTTCCGCTTTGACTATTTTCTTCGGCTTTACCGCTTTTTCAGTCTCTTCCTTTTTCTCTTCTTTTTTGATAAATAATTTACTCAGTTCGTCAATTGTTTCTTTAGTCAAAAGCAGGTATTTGTGTTTGAGAATTTCGTAGGTATTTAATAAATTTGCCTGCCTGACCGTCAAACATGATATATTACGGCCGGCCAAATAAATGTTTGTCATTTTGTTGGGAGTAACGAGCATCACTACTGCTTCCTTTTTTTCTTTCCCACCGACCAAATTCAGTTTCTGCAAAACGGCAAAGATTTCCTTGGTTTTTACCGGCAGTGTTTCCAAACCGGCAACCACTTTTAGGCAATTGTTTGCCAATTTGTCGGTTAGTGCCCCGAAAAGGGCTTTTCTCTTCATTTTTTGCGGCAAACTCAAAGTGTAATCGCGGGGATGTGGTCCGTGGGCAATACCGCCGCCGACGAAAATCGGTGCCTTGATGTCTCCGTGCCTGGCCCGGCCAGTCCCTTTTTGCCGGTTGATTTTCCGGGTCGATCCGATCACCTGGTTCCTGGTTTTTGTCGCGTGGGTGCCGGACCGCTGGTTAGCCAGATAAACTCTCACCGCCTGAGCAAACAGAGCCGGACTAACAGAAACAGCAAAGATTTCCGGTGGAAGGGTAATTTTTCCCGCAACCGATCCTTGCAGATCATAAAGATCAGTCTGCAATTTTCCGGTTGTTTTTTTGGTTTCTATAGTCTTTCTTTTTGGCATATAGTTATTTCATTTTTCTAATAATCAACCGCGAATTCCTGCCTCCGGGTACTACACCGGAAACTGTTAAGATGTTTTTTTCAGCGTCAATAGCCACTACTTTCAGATTTTTTATGGTCGTCTTCTGGTTACCCATCCGACCGGCCATTCTTTTACCCTTATAGACTCTTCCCGGAGTAGTCGTCTGGCCGATTGAACCCGGCGCACGCTCCCTGTCTGACTGGCCGTGGGTCCTCGGGCCGCCTTTGAAATGATGGCGTTTCACCACGCCGGCAAAACCTTTCCCTTTGGAAGTCCCGGTCACTTGTACTACATCTCCGACTTTAAATACATCCTCTGCTTTTAACAACTGCCCGATTTTCGGAAGATTATTAGTAATATCCGTATCCGTGCTTATCTGTTCTGAATCCGTGTTAATCCGTATTTCTAACAAAAAACGGGGTGGATTTTTCTCGAAGCCCGCTTTTTTCAAATGTCCCTGCTCCGGTTTGGTAAAAAGGTTAATCCTTCGAGTTCCCAAACCGAGTTGTAGAGCATTGTAACCGTCATTTTCCATCGTTTTGACGGAAACCACATGACAGTCACCGGTCCTGATATAAGTAACCGGCATCACTTCCCCCTCCGGGGTAAATGTCCGTGACTGGTTTATTTTGGTTCCGATAATCGCGTCAATCATAAAAAAATGACCCCGCGCAAATGGCGGGGTAAAAACCATTTACATTAATCCGCCCAAGTTATGCTGGACCTGGTAAAAAATTTTTCATTTTATAACCAGTTACATTTTTATCTCAATATCCACTCCGGCCGGCATTTCCAAATGCATCAAAGAGTCAATCGTCTTGTCTGTCGGTTCGATAATATCAACCAATCTCTTATGCACTTTCAGCATAAAATCTTCCCGGCTGTCTTTATCCGTAAACGGTGAGCGTTGTACGGAAAAATGCTGTCGGTCGGTCGGTAAAGGGATCGGCCCCACGACCCGGGCGCCGGTCCTTATCGCCGTATCCAGTATTTTTTGGCATGAATCATCAATGATTCTGCCGTCATAAGCTTTTAAACGTACCCGAATTCTACCTTTTGGCATCCGTTTCTTCTTTTACTTAAGAATTTTCGTAACAACTCCCGCTCCGACAGTATGTCCGCCTTCTCGAACGGCAAATCTTTGCCCTTCTTCCAAAGCGACCGGCACAATCAACTTGGCCGTCATTTTGATACTGTCTCCCGGCATCACCATTTCCACTCCCTTTGGTAAAGCAATGTCACCGGTAATATCAGTTGTCTTTATATAGAATTGAGGACGGTAACCGGTAAAAAACGGCGTATGACGGCCGCCTTCTTCCTTGGTCAGGACATAAATTTCCGCCTCAAATTCGGTGTGTGGGGTGATACTGCCCGGTTTGGCGATCACCTGACCGCGCTCCACCTGGTCTTTCTCGATACCGCGAAGAAGCAAACCGACATTGTCTCCGGCAATAGCTTCATCAAGAGACTTCCTGAACATCTCAACTCCGGTGATGACGGTTTTTTGGGTCGCTTTAATACCGACTATCTCCACTTCCTCGTTAACTTTCAGTTTTCCCCGCTCGACCCGACCGGTCACTACTGTTCCACGGCCTTTGATGGAGAAAACATCCTCAACCGGCATCAGGAACGGTTTTTCCGTATCACGGACCGGGGTGGGGATATATTCATCAACGGTTTTCATTAGTGTCTCAATCGATTTAATCGCTTCCGCGTCTCCCTGAAGAGACTTCAGAGCGCTGCCGCGGATGATTGGGATTTTATCTCCCGGGAAATGGTATTTCGTCAAAAGTTCCCGCACTTCCATCTCAACCAGATCCAGTAGTTCTTTATCCTGAACCATATCTACTTTGTTTAAGAAGACAACAATCGCCGGGACGTTAACCTGATGGGCAAGCAAAATATGCTCCCGGGTTTGCGGCATCGGGCCGTCCGGAGCTGAAACCACCAAAATGGCGCCATCCATCTGCGCCGCGCCGGTAATCATGTTTTTGATGTAATCGGCGTGTCCCGGAGCGTCTATATGGGCATAATGCCTTTTTTCGGTTTCGTATTCGGAATGGTGGATGTTGATAGTGACGCCTCTGGCTTTTTCCTCAGGAGCGTTATCAATCTCTTCGTATTTGAGGGCTTTGGCCAATCCTTTTGCGGCCAAAACGTGGGTAATGGCTGAAGTTAAAGTGGTTTTGCCATGGTCGACGTGACCGATGGTCCCGATGTTCAAATGCGGTTTATTTCTTTTAAAAACGGCGCTGGCCATATATTTTCTCCTTTAATTATAAAAATTTATAAAAAAAATATTTCCCAAAGCAATTTATTTTGGGCAAGAGGATTATACAATATGAAAATGAGGCTTGCAAGAGGCTCGTTGGTCGATAATAACATGACATTGATACTATTAATAAGTTCCCACTACTTCTCTGCATTTTCTAAGCATTGGTTCTAGGTCTTTCTCAATCGCTCCCCATTGTTTTAATATAGCCTCTTCAATTTTTAGGTATTGTCTCGCCAGATGAGCAACTTCTTCAGGATTTTCCGATAGTCTTATCAAATCGGCAAGAGTGGTTTCGTAATGTTTTATTAAACCATCCTCACCGATTATTCTTGTAGGCGATTGAGCTAAAGTATCGAGATATGCAGTCTTTCTTCTTTCTGCTTCCTCTGTATACATCTTTATCATGTCTCTTCCGAAACGCCATCCCAATTGTATAAAAAAAGCAATACGTGTCTTGGGATATGCAAATTCATCTGCTAAACAAAATAATCTGGGAAGAAATTCCGACTGTACCGGTGTTCCTTCATGTAATCTAATCATGTCATAAGTTGCTTGGAGAATATTTTCTGGTAAAACACTGGTAAGATGCTCTTTAAACAGATCGGCATTTTGTTGCGCATGTGTTCTGCCATAACGGACGTCGTGCCATTGAGCAGCTAAATCAATTGCTAAAAAGTCTGCAGGAGTTGCCGCAGGTTTATTTATAATAAGAAGCTGATGGGCAATATTGCGCACATTCTCCGCATGAGAAGGCCCATGACCGTAATAGATACCTTCAGTTCGCCAAATATCAAACACTTTTTGTCTACTCTGTGTAAGTACATCACTGTAAAAATCTCTATATT
Source organism: Candidatus Microgenomates bacterium (assembly GCA_022866885.1). Lineage (GTDB taxonomy): Bacteria > Patescibacteriota > Microgenomatia > 2-02-FULL-39-11 > 2-02-FULL-39-11 > JALHWS01. Next base: position 15,439 of record JALHWS010000152.1, read on the forward strand.
CAACTCGTTGTAGGTTTTCAGGCGGCATATATTTATCTCATTAGCGTATCAAGGGGAAGAGTACTGCAATATAGTTCCCCGAACTCTATCGGGATAACAGGTAAAGAATAAACACCTAATTTCTCCAAAGCTAATTAAGTCTCATCAACATTTCTATATGGCACTTCTATGTGAGTAATTGATCGCCAAGGTATAGGTTTATCCGTTCTGGTTTCAATTTTATTAAGCCATTTCTTACGTAGACTAAACGTACTTATTCCTCCCCTTTTGATACCTAATAAAATTGGATAATTCCCTGGAATATCAGAC
>JALHWS010000153.1 GCA_022866885.1 Candidatus Microgenomates bacterium
AATATCAGGAGGCCGGCTATTTTGATGCGCCAGGCAACGGAGCAGGGGACAGTATTTATGTCTCTGGTAATATTGGCTACATGACGGATGGAAATACCCTTTATACGTTTGATCTTTCAAGTAAATCCGGTTCACGCGCGGAGTTAGGATCAGTCACTTTAGCCGGTACTGGAAATAGAGTAGTGGTAAATGGAAATGAGGCATATGTAGCAGTCGGTGCCACCACAAACCAACTGCAAATTATACAGGTCAGTACAGATGGAAAAACGCTTACGGTTATCGGCCAAGCAACGGTAAACGGCCAAGCTGCTAAAGACGTGTTTGTAAACAATACCGCTACCCGGGCTTACCTGGCTACAGCAGTATCAGCAACTCAAAAAGAATTTTTCATCATTGATATTTCCGCCAAAACCGGTGACCGGCCGACTATAGGTAGCTATGATTCTAATGGAATGAGCCCAAAAGGAGTAACTGTTGTTCCCGGCAACAAAGCCATTATCGTGGGTAACGATGCAGAAGAATATCAGGTCGTTGACATCACTGATGAAAATAATTTAAATCTGCCCCGTTGTGGAGGGCTTAATATTGATACGGGTATAAACGGAGTTTCTTCTGTGGTGAAATCAGATGGTGATGCTTACTCATATATTATTACCGGAGATAATAATGCGGAGCTTAAAATTATCGAGGGCGGCCCTGGCGGACAATATGGGGCAGTAGGTACTTTTATTTCAAAAACTTTTAATGCCGCCACATCTTCAAGTTTCAATAGAGTTTACCTAAACACAAATCAGCCTCCGCAAACAACCATCAAATTCCAAATCGGCATAGCGGACCCTGTCGATAACAGCTGCAACAGTGTGAATTTTACCTATGTAGGTCCTGACAAATCTGCTTCTTCATATTTTACGGGTGATGCGGAAATTCCATTAGACGATGATGGTTCAGGATTTGAAAATCCAGGCAGATGTTTGAGTTATAAAGCATATCTGACAACAAGCGATATTACCCAGTCGCCTACCCTATATGATATCTCTATAAATTATTCGCCATAAATAATATGAAGACTTCAGGTAAAAAAATACACGGATATTCTATAATTGAAGTTATAATTTATATAGGTATGTTATCAGTATTTATAACCGTTCTAACGGGCATTTTTGTTTCCACCATTGATGCCAAACTGGAATCCGAGTCAATATCTGATATTGAACAGGACGGAAGATTTATCGTTGCCAAACTGGCATACGAGATAAACCGGGCTCAAAATATCGAGACTCCTGCTTTAGGAATTACCGGCAACACCTTACAAATTACAGTAGATAGTCTGGCTGAAAGCTTTGCCCTTGCAAATGGCAAACTCCATATAACCAAAAGTGACAATACCTATGATTTAAACGGGCATGGTACTGCTATTTCCAACCTGACATTCCAGCGATTGGGGAATATTAATGGTAAAAATAGCATCAAAATGACATTTATAATAACCAGTACCACCCAAAGAGTAACGGGTCCGGAAACTAAAACTTTCCAGACTACTCTTGCCATACGTTAAACTATGTTTACAAGCGTCTTTGAAAAATCATCCTCCCAAAACCGGGGACAGGTACTGGTAACCATTCTTTTTTTCATGATTATTGCTATTACTGTTACTTCAGGAACAGTGATGATAATGCTTTCCAATTCCTTATCCGCCAGCAAATTTGATCAGGGGAATTCCGCTTATTATGTTGCAGAGAGCGGCATAGAAAATGCTTTGGTTAGACTTCTGCGTGATCCAATGTATACAGGCGAAACTCTCCCTGTAGACTCCGGAAATGCTATTATATCTATAAGCGGAACTAATCCCAAAACTATCATTTCCATTGGTAGGATTGGCAATTTTTCCCGTACGATAGAGGTAACCGCAGACTATACAAATAATATTTTGACTGTCCAGTCTTGGAAGGAGATCTAAAATGGCTTTTGGTAAAAGCGTCATTTTTTTGCAGCGTGATAAAATCAATTATTACGACAACAGCTTGCCTGGTGTACTTACTCTTTCTTTTACCCCTGATATCATCAAAGATCTTGAGGTAATAAATCCCCCATCGCTTCATTTGCATATCAAATCATTTATTGATAACAATAAAATAAGTCCATCACAAACATTGATAGTATTATCTACGAATGTGTATTTTGAAAAAGATTTTCCCGATAGTCCGGAGTTTCATCAGGACAGTGAATTGCAGAAATATATAGACACTTTTCCTTTTGAAAACGTGAGTACCAAAATATATAAACTGGCTACAGGATCAAAACTTTTGGCGACCAATTCAGACCTATACCAAAATATCAAATCCGCATTCGAAAAAACAGGATTTATAATTGAGGCGGTCGTACCAATAATTGTGCTCGGCAAGGACGTTGCCATAGCTGATAAACTGGATGAATTTTCCGCGAAAACTATCCTGGAAAGGTTTGATCTGGCCAAACAAAACAGTCTGTCTATTCACCAGGATTTATTTTCCCAAAACCAGAATCCCAAAGACAAAAAGGGTAAAAAAGACGATAACCTTACGCTTATCTTTTTACTGCCTGTTTTATTCATCTTGATAATTGTCCTGGTGATACTTTACTTTAGAACATCTCCTGCTCCCCAGCCTCAAGCTTTACCCATGCCTTCTATTACTGAAAGTCAAGTATCTCCATCTCCAATAGAGACGGCGACTCCCACTGTTTTTCCATCAATGATCTTAAATCAAGACAATACCGGTACCGGAGATTGATTGATAAAGAGGTAAACGGTTGACGATTGACAAGATGGAAAATGTCTGATTTACTAGAATTAGTAATAATTTTGGCCGATCTAAGGAGGGGGGTGAGATAAACGCATGAAAAGAAACCAAAGAGGTTTTACACTCATCGAAATTTTAGTCGTCATTGGGATACTTGCCGTGCTTTTTGCGATTGCGTTGGTTGCCATCAATCCAGCCAGGCAATTCTCACAAGCCAATGACACCAAGAGACGAAGCGATGTGAACGCGCTTCTAAATGCAATTCACCAATACGCTGCGGACAACAAAGGAGCGCTTCCACTCGCGATTGGGACCACCGCACTGACAGTCGGAAACGGTACCGGAGAAGCAGATATTTGCGCAGCTCTGGTAACAAAATACTTGGCTGCTTTACCTAGAGATCCGTTAACAACAGGTGGAGACATCACGGATTGCGTAGCAACCTACACCACCAGCTATATGGTAGTGAAAAGTGCTACAGACAATCGTATTACGGTATCTGCAAAAGGTGAAGTTGACAATAGTGCTGGTTTATATAATATAACCGTGACACGATAAATAATATCGGTTTATGTTCAAAATCAGGTGCCTGCGGGTACCTGATTTTGATATTTGCTCGCCTCGCTTCGCGGTCGAAGCGGGATCTTTGAGTTTTATATTTTATTTGCTACACTAGAACTAATGCCCAGAGAATATTTCAGCGAGCTTTCCGATCACAAGTCTCCGCCTACTTATAAATTCTTCAACGGCAGTGAGTGGGCAAATTCTTTAAGCGGCAAGACCAAAGAAGTCATTTCACCAATTGATAATCATGTTTTGGGTTTGGTACCGGTGGTCACTCATGCCGAGATCGATCAGGCGATAAGAACAGCCAAAAAAGCCCAGAAAGAGTGGGCGGGCGTACCGATGATCCAAAGAGCAAAAGTTTTGCATCTGGCCGCTGACTGGCTTCGTCATCACGAACATTATTTCACCACTCTTTTGATTAAAGAAATCGGCAAATCTCAAGCGGAAGCCAAAGACGAGATTCTTCGAAGCGCGGACATGATTGACTATTTTGCCAATGAAGGTCTTAATCTTCATGGTGAAGAATTGTCCGGCGAGGCTTTTCCCGGTTACGACCAGACGAAGATGGCCATTATTGAAAGAGTGCCGTTGGGGGCCATTCTTGCCATCCCGCCTTTTAATTATCCGGTCAATCTGGCGGTTTCCAAAATCGCTCCGGCTCTCATTACCGGCAACTGCGTCATCTTCAAGCCGCCGACCCAGGGGACGATTTCCAATTTGCATTTGACGGAAGTTTTCCGGATTGCCGGTTTGCCCGAGGGGCTGATTGTCGCTTTGACCGGCGGCGGCGAGGACATAGGCGATTATCTTTGTACGCACAGGGATATTAATATGGTTACTTTCACCGGTTCCTCAAAAATCGGGCAAGAGATTGCCGCCATCATCGGCATGATCCCGATCCTTTTTGAATGCGGCGGCAACAATCCGGCCCTGATTTTGCCGGATGCGGATATGGAAGGGACAGCCACAGAAATAGTGAAAGGCGCTTTTTCTTATTCCGGCCAGCGTTGCACGGC
>JALHWS010000154.1 GCA_022866885.1 Candidatus Microgenomates bacterium
AAAACATTTGTAAGTCTAAAAAATAATTTACTAAATGTTGGCCAGCAGTATAAATGGAATGATAGGGATCAGGCTTATTATGACTATAAAGATTACCAGACGGATGACCGAAAAAACTATGAGATTTACTATCCGTTCCGTTCTCTTTTCACAAAAAGAAGAACTGACGAGAAAGAATTTCAACTGGAAGATACATATGATTGGATAATATTCAAGAACCAAATTCCTAAGAATTCCAAGGGGACGAGTCTTAAAATTGGAAAATACAAAGACCTGGAAAAGTTAATGCCTGTAGAAATAGAGATTAGGCGATCGATAATAAACACTTATGAAGTCTATATAAAGTATCTTCTTCCGCAGATCTATCTTGATGGTCAGATGATATTAGATACTCCTGATCAAATTAAGCTTGGAGAATTTCACATGAGTGACTTACAAGGAATAAGAATTAATGTAAATAATAATGAGATAGATGTAAAAGATGATCTTATACAATCTAAATCTTTTTTCAGTTTTGATATTGACAATAAGATTCAAGTTTTTGACAAAGATAATATTTTATTATTTTCTTGGAGAAGTAACAACGACAATACATATGTAAGTATATCCGATACAGAGCTTAGCTTACCAATAGAACAGATAAGTTCTGGTCTTTTAGAAATTAGAGTTCCAAAAGTCACTGATAATAATATTTCCGGAATTGATACTTTTTCGGATTTAGACAAATTCCTACCAAAACCCTGTAATGAATATATTCCTTCAAATAAGAATAAATTTGATATTAGAAAAGAAAATGGTCTTGAATATATAAGGCTTATATCTAAAAACAGCAGACAATGCATCAGTTTAAACTTCGATCAATTACCAACCTCTTTAAGTTTTCTAATTGAAGTTCAGACGCGAAAAGTACAAGGTAATAATCCGGTTTTATACATATCAAATAACAGACAAGTACACTACCTAGATACTTACATTTACAATAAAGAGTATTTTGATAAATATTATTTTATCCTCCCTCCATCATTTAAAAATGAAATGGGGTATGATATATATTTTGATAATTACTCACGAACTGATAATGAAACCATAAATGATTTTGGCGGTATTGCTTTATGGGTAGTACCATATAAATTTTTGACTGATTTGAAAATTGAACAATCAATAGTAAGAGAAAAATCAGTAATTACAAACGAAGAACTAATAGTTATTCATCCGAATCCAAGTTATTATAAAATTCAGATAACGGATAACCAGTCTGCACCGGCAGGCAAAGAACAAATAACAGATGATATAACCCTAGTATTATCTCAGAGCTACGATAAAGCTTGGAAAGCTTATCAAATCAATAGTAAGTATCAAGTATCAAGTATCAAGTATTTTTTGGAAAGTAATTTACCTTTTATTTTCGGGAAAGAGATTAAGGAACATGTATTGGTAAACAACTGGAAAAACGGTTGGAAACTTACAGATAACAAAAATACAACAATTATCCTTTTTTATCTTCCTCAGCTTCTGGAATATTTAGGATTTGCGCTGTTGGGAATAACTGTCATCTTTTCTTTGCTGTCGGTCGGCGAAGGATGACAATCTGGACCATCACATTCAGAAGTATAAGCACAAGCTGGTTTATCTCCATCCATAAAACACATTTCACTGCAGCCACAAGTTATCCCCATTGCCGCTGAACAATGTGCTCCGCATTTAGGCGGTTTCTCTGTCTCTGTGGGTGTTGGAGTTATGGTAGGAGAGGGCGTCAGCGTCACTGTTGGGGTTGGTTTATTGGAAAAAGGCAGAGTCGGAACAGTCGGTAGTTTTGGCATTTTTGGCAACTTCGGCAGACTAGGCAGTTTCGGATGTTTGAAGAAAAAGATGGCTGAAGCCGGTTGGGTTTGGAAAAAAAGAAAGAGAAGACCCAGGAAAGCTCCGAATAAAAAAGAGTCCCAACGGACTTTTAACTTCATATCATATTTTCTGCAGATAATAAGATTTTTGTCAATACATGGTATAATATAGGCTGTCTACGGAGGCCGGATAACCGCCCCGCCCTCACTGCCTGCAAAGCAGGCTGAGAGGCGGAGAGGAAAGTCCAGACAGCAGAAGACAGGGGACTCGACGCAAGTCGTGATCCGCCAACAGCTACATAAGTTGCGGGCGGACTGGTGTCCCGAAAGCGAAAGCTTGAGGGAACGATTCCTGAACTGACAGGATGAGAGAGCCACAGAGACGATCGGAAACCTAAAACCGAAAGGTTATGGTTGACGGGTGAAACGCTTGCCCGCCATAAACCGCTCCACGAGCCGCAGTAGAAATCTACTAAGGCGAGTGGTAAGGTTAGGCGGGATGGCAATCCCACTCGCTGCAATCTCCGAATGGACCGTTATCAGGATGTCTTCCCGAGGTCCGAAGTTTGAGAGCATCCCGATTTAATCGGGACGGTAAGATGACTTGATATCATCAACCGAGAGAAATGGTTATCTACCCGCCTTCGTCCTAGTCGATAGACTTCGGCGAGGCGAGGAAACAGAATCTGGCTTACGAGCTTCCGTAGACTTTTTAATTCCCCTGAGGTTGTCTAAGGTATTCAGAAATAATTGTTTCGATCGTGACTACAATCGGAATGGCCAAAATCGCCCCGGTAATCCCAGCCAATTTCCCGCCGATTAAAAGCGAAAGTAAAGTGACCAGTGGTGGAACACCGACGACTTTTTTCATCACAAAGGGGACAACCAACTGGTTTTCCAATTGCTGGATGACAAAATATACGACAACGGTAATCAGTGCATAAACAGGAGAAACCGTCAAAGCAATAATCACTGCCGGGATTGCCGAGATAATCGGTCCGATAGTCGGCACAATCTCCAAGATACCGGCGATAATCGCCAGCGGCAAAACATAAGGAAGCCCCAAAATAGTCAAACCGATAAAAGTAAAAAGACCAATCGTTATCATCAAAGCCATTTCTCCTCTTACCCAAGCCCCCAGCCTTTCCTCAATTTTTCTGATAACGATCAATAATCTTCTGGCCGCTATTTCTCCAGTCAGACCTGACAGGTGAATATCCAGATTCTTCCGTTCGATAATCAGGTAAAAAGAAATCACAAATATTGTTACCAAAGTGACTACGTCACCGAATAATCCGAGAGTCACTTTCAGCAGATTTTGGCCGATCGGGGCAATTTGTCCGACAATCGTCTGCTGGTCGACTTTCACAAAAGGAACTACCGTTGACAGATATTCAGGCAGACTTTCACTAAGATGTGCGGATTGGGTGACCAGAGGCGGAACGATTGCGCTGCCGATAAAACCGATAACAGCAATAAAAAGAAGATAAACGATTATTACCGAAAGTGTTTTCGGTATCCGGCGTCTGATCAGACCTTCGACCAGCGGTCTTAAAGCAGACATGAGGATAAAAGATACAAAGACCAGAAAAAGAATATCTTTTATTTCCAGAAGAAGCCAAAGGGCAATTAGAAATAAGACGGCGAAAATGATTGTTTTGTATGAGATTTCAATTTTGGTCGGCATCTTGTTTTCCAGTATACCATTTTCCTACCATTGCTTCTATTTCCGCAAGATAATTCTTATTAGTAATATCAAACCAAATAATTCTTTTTTCCTTCTTAAACCAGGTCATCTGTCTTCTGGCATAAGCATGCTCCAGATATTTCCATTTTTTAAGAATTGTTTGTTTGGAACCTTTCTCATCCCAGATCCGATAGCCCAGGGCCGTGAAAGACGGCAAGTTGAAATCGTAATTTGTATCTTTGAGTTTTTGTATTTCTTGAGCAGCGCCATTATCATATCTTTCCTCGACCCGTTTATCGATGAGTCGGTACAAAATATCGTTTTCTGCTCTTAAACCGATAAATAACAAATCATCTTTTTCGCTTAAATACTGTTTAGTATTTATATTATCAGCATCATTTTTTATCGCTTGAACCACTTCTATTGCCCGGATTAAGCGCCGGGGATTAAGACGGTCCGACTGGTTCATCTTTTCCCATTTTTTCAGATCCGTTGTTTTCAGAAGTGTTCCCAATTCTTCCCGGCTCATTTTATCTAATTTCTTCCGAAGAGGAAAATTTGGAGGAATTCGGATTAACGGTAAAGAGGAAGTGAGAGCTTTAATATATAAACCTGTTCCTCCGACGGCAATCGGCAGTTTATTATTCCTTCGCAAATATTCGTTCACCTGATGAGCAAGGCTGGCATATTCACCGGCATTAAAAGAATAATCAGGTTCCACAATATCAACCAACCAGACCGGTATCCCCTCTTTTAATCGATATCCAACGCTGATCTTATTGTTTTCTATATTAAATTTTGACTTCTGATCCGCCAGCTGGCGGATGAATTCTGAATCCTTATCAATGTCTTTGCCGGTAATCACGTCCATCCCTTTATAAACCTGTCTGCTGTCGGCGGAAATAATTTCTCCACCGAATTTTTTGGCCAAATTGATGCCTAGGGCGGTTTTTCCTGTTGCTGTCGGACCGCAAATCACGAGGAGTTTATTCATGGGAAGATTTACCAGTCGATTATTCCCCCGATATCCACAACAGTGAAACCTTTTCTCTCGGAAGGTGTGAATCGACTTTCGTTTAGCAGGTCATCCGGCTTTTCCATTAAGGGTTTAAAATAAAGAATATAACGGATTTCTGTTGTCGGAAGCGGTTTTACAGTCCAAGGAGCAACTTCTTTCGCTTCTTGCCGGTCCAGTAAAGAAACAGAATAATAATTTGCTTGGGGTAAAGCGGATAACCAATAAGTGACAAAATCATCCTGCTCTTTTTCCGTAAAATTCAAGTCTTCGGCAATCTTTGCCAGTTCTGTATTCAGGCGGTTTCGTTCGATTAATTTTCCGGTGCTTGGTTGAGACGGTTTTGGCGAATTGATCCCGTATTGGACAGAGGAATAAGACAGGTTTTGGTAATCAAATATTCCGCTTTTATTTAAGCGGATCGCATATGGCGACGAACCGGCAACGGACAATTTTATATCCATACCGACTTCCGGATAAAAATAGATCGGTGTCGATACATAATGACCTAAATCAACAGGACAATTGGGATTTAAACTCTCGACCATTTTTTGCAATCCTTCGGGAGACAGTCCAAAACCCTGGCGCATGGCATAACGGGCGAGCGTCTTGGCATAAATCCACTCATCCCGTCCGAATATTTTCTTGCTTACTTCATGGATTACGTCCATTACTTTTTGAGTATTGGTATTTAAAGTAGCTTCATCCGTTGTACAGCCTTCGGCCGGATCAGTACAGTTTCTTAAGTATTCTTTTATTTCACTCTCCATTATTCCCCGATGTTTTGCTTCAAAATCCGGTCCACCCATCCGGTCGATTTTCTGTTCCGCCGATTCCAAGCGGCATTCGGCGTCCAGGGTGACATTATATGTACCCGGAGCAGTAGGAGCCAGCGTAAACGTCCCTAGTTTCAACGTATCGTCAGCAAAAACCAAACTTTTCGGAACAATTATTAAACAAAAAATTACACTTAAGATATAAATTAGTTTTTTCATATTTAGTTCACACCGATTATTTGGACGATATCATCTGAAATAATTTTTCTGTACTGGGTTGTCACCGGATTGAAAAGATAGATGCCGTCAAGT
>JALHWS010000005.1 GCA_022866885.1 Candidatus Microgenomates bacterium
CGACGCTCGATCTGCCGCCGGCTCACGGCGTCGTGGTGGATAAAAACAGCAAACCTGCGGAAGGGGCTATCGTATATCTCACTGTAAGCAATAATTCAATTTTGTCGGGAAAAACCGACAAACTTGGGCTTTGGGTAATCCCTTTCAATAATTTACGAACCGGTGATTTTCTCTCCCGGCCGAATTTAACCGACAGCGACCTGATCCAGATAACGGTTAAAAATTCTCCGGAAGGAGTTGCTTCAGCGGTTATCGATTTGAAATCCATCAAACAAAACCTGGCTATTCCCGATATGACCATCGGCAACTCTTATAATTTCATCAATTTGATTTCCAAGAAAGACCAGCTGGCAAAGCTCAACAACCAAAATATTTTGGGGGCCAAAACCTCAGTCACTAATTTTCCCACCATGACGAAAAAACCGGAAAAGCCGCCGGAGATCGATATCCTTTTCCCCAAAAATGACCGGGATTTCACCCCGGATAAGAAACCTAAATTGCGGGGAGTCGCCCGGCCGGGCAGCCAGGTTTTGATTACGGTCAAGTCCAACCCGCAGACGGGGAAGATAAAAACAGCCAAAGACGGCACCTGGTCCTGGGTTCCGCCGAAAAACCTTGAACCGGGCTTGCATGAGATCACTATCCAGTCATATGACTCGTCGGGAAAACTGGTCACAGTGACAAAAACATTTTATGTTCTCAAAAGCGGGGAAAGCGTCCTGGGTGATACGACGCCTTCCGGAGATCTGATAACCGTCACCTGCGCTCCTTCAGTCTGCCTTCCCTCTCCCACCACTGTCCCGACTACCGGGCCAACCGTTCCTTCAGCCACACCGATACCAACTAATATTCCGCTTCCTACGCCTACGGATTTTCCTACCGAACCTCCTCCGCCGCCACCCACTAATGTGGCTCCAAGGTCAGGCGTCACCACACCCACAAATTTGATGTTTGCCGCCAGCGCCACCCTGCTACTTTTAGGCGCCAAACTCCTCCTTTTTCCGTAAAATTAAGCCTATAGTGCTTGACAGGCTCTCTTTAGCGTGGTATAGTTCTCCAAGCAAAAATTCCCGGCAGTAATCTGATCGAAAGCTGCTTTTTTTGTGTGTGCTTTTCATCAGATTTCTGCCATGAAAATGGCGGATCAGTCTTTGGGAACCATGGCCATTTGCGGCCGGAAGTTCCCGATTAAACTGAAGAAGTTTGAGGTTGTCTTTTTCAAGTTCAGATATATTTGCTTCTGATTACTGAAAATCTGGCAACCGAAAACAGCTTTCTTCGCTTTGTAGCGAAGGGCTCTTTAACAAGCTTCCTTGGGTAAGACTCCGCCATAAATACGCGGAGTCGCAACCCCGTACCGTCCATTGGTTAAATCAGGACTGGTACTGGGGTAATAATCCTATTATTAGGGGTATTTTCCTCTTGACTATAACGTCAGCCTATCCCGTTTTGGGAATGATTTGGAATTACCGAAGACAGAATACAGAGGACTGAAAACAGATTACGGAAAACTGAAGACAGAGAACAGACGACCGATAAACGAGAACAGAATACAGAGGACTGAAAACAGACAAGAGAAGACAGATTGCGGAAGACAGAGAACTGAAGACAGAGAACAGACTACAGAAGACGGAAATCAAGGAAAAGTTCGCCAGTTGTTTTTCAGTTTGGATAATTTAGCGGCTAATTTATCATAACGTTCAATCAATGATCTAGCCTTAGATTCATCCAGATATCCAAACAGCCTGGCTTGTTCAAGATGACTCATCATCTCATTGGTTTCACCAATCGTGTCACGAAGATACGAGCGGAATTCTTTTGTCAATTCTCTATGAGACCAGGCTTCAGCAATTAAGCTGGGAATAGCTCTTGAAGCTCTTTTTGTCTGATCGGCAAGAAGATATTTTTCATCTTTAGGTAAAGTACTGATGAAACTATGGACTTCTTTCGCAAGTAAAAGTGCTTCCTGGTAAACTTGAAGATCCAAAAAGCTTTTTATCGCCATAAAATGATTATTACTTTTCCGTCATCCGTTTTCAACTATCCATCTTCCGATTTCAATATTCAGTCTTCGGTCTTCCGTTCTCCATATTCGGTTGTCCGTTTTCTGTCTTCAGTCTTCAATTATCTGTTATCTGTAATCCGTCTTCCGTCTTCAGTTATCTATATAATCCGTCTTCCGTTATCCGTCCTCGGTCTTCAAATTATCGTTTCCATAACGGGGTAGGTTGGCAAAAAACAAAAAATCAGAAAAACGGAGGAAAATCAAATGAAAGCGCGAAGTTTAACTCTCGCAGTCGTTCTCGGTCTCGGCTTAGCCTTGACCCTCTTATTCGTTCTTGGCGCCAACACGGACCAAGTTGAAGCTGCGCCGGCGTTGGAAACGCAGGCACAGCAAACTTTCACTGTGACCCAGGTCTATGGAAGGGGAAATCTTGTAGTGGTTGCTCTCGATCGCAGCACTTCTATCAATCAGGAAACCAGGAACTGGCAGGTAACCCGTACCTTGGAAGTGGCCAACACTGTGGTACCAACCGGGGAAATGGCTGTTTGCATCTTTGGCAACGGAGCTGTTTGCTCACCATTCTTTACCGATACTCTGAAAATGCAAACTTGGCTCAATGCAAATACTGTTCCAGGGAACGCAACCGACTATTGCGCTCTCTGCAATCTGCTTGGCGGCGCGAGCGGCTTATTTGCACAGCGGGATCCCTACAATGGGGCAATTCGGACGCTTGTCTTTATTTCAGACGGTTGCCCCTCAGGTAACTGCTCTGAAACGCAGGCAGATCAAAGGATGCAACAGTTGCGTGAACAAGATTACGTATACATCATTAGTGTGGAGGCAAACCCGAGCGGCGGAATCTGCCCTTACCTGCAACAATGGTCAAACGTTGTGGTGCCATACCAGGCACCGTTGCCGCCGGCCGATGAAATCAGCGCCTTAATCCCGCACCCGGAATTGCACATGAACAAGTTCTCGTCAAGCTACAGCGTGCGGGCTGGACAGATGGTTACCTACACACTTGTTGTCACCAATATTGGCAACGTCACAGATACTTACGTTGTAAAAGACGTATTGCCTATCAGCGTGACTCCAAGTGGAGTAATAACCTGGACAACGGGATCTTTAGCACCTGGTACTGTCTGGACAACCACACTTACCACCACGGTCGATCCCGCTCACCCAGAGGGGTGGATGCCAAATGTTTTCCAGATAATATCCACAACTTGGGGTTTGTGGGGCGAAACAGTGAACAACGTCTGGATCACGCCGAACTTTTACACCCTTACCGTCGCCACGGCAGGCACGGGCAGCGGTGTGGTAACTCCGAGTGTCGGGATTCACAACTACAACTACAACACGGTCGTGAATCTCGAGGTAGCCGCCAACACTGGTTCAACCTTTGCCGGGTGGTCTGGCGATCCGGATTGTGCCGATGGCAGCGTCACGATGAACACGAACTTAAGCTGTACGGCCACATTCCGGCAGCTCAGACCGGCGGACATCTCGACATCGGGTATTTTCGCCATTGATGTCATCACTCAACCCGGAACGATCACGGTGACAATCCGCATCAGCAATACGGGCCAGCTGACCGGCACGGTCATCATGACAGCGCCAATTCCCTCGGGCGCGACGTACGTCCCAAATTCGGTCCAAGGAGCGTACTGGAACCCTAAGTGGGGCTGGATCGAATGGCTCGGTCAGATCCCCGGAGGGACAGCAAAGATCATTACTTTCACCATTGCGGGAGATCTCCAGTCTGACGTGTATACGCACCGAGCATATCTATCTCTGGACGGTGCGTTCGATCGCGTCTTGATCACCAAAACGCACGTCAGGCCACCGACACCAGCCGACCTGTCCACGTCAACGAAGATGGCTAGTAAGACCGTCGTGTACTATCCTGGCGAAGCGATCGTTTACACGATCACGTTACACAACATCGGCGGGAAAACGGCCAGCAACGTCGTCATGACCGATGCAGAGCCATTAGGAACCTGGCTAGCTATCGATTCCATCACAGGCGGGTGGTGGAATTCTGATTACGACGTTGTCGAGTGGATCGGGTCGATCCCGGCTAGCGGGACTATAACAGTGACCTTTGTGGTCACGGTTCCTATTATCGAGCCGGCGACGATCACAAATCGCGTCCAGCTGTGGCTCGATGGCAATCGGTTGCCCGACTTGACAGCGTCCACGCTCGTCAGGTACCCGCCACCACCGCCAAAATTTTATATGTACCTCCCGCTGATTTCAAAGCGGTAGGAAGGCCCGAAAGGGCCACCAAGGAAGCGAGAGAGAGGTGAACCAGGAGGTTCGTGCGCCAGCCTACCCCGCTGTGCAACTCAAACCTCCCCAAAATTCACCTCTCGCTTCTCCAGCTCGGAAATATCTTTTTTCCGGTCTGAAGAGGCGGAAATTATTTTTTCAGTAGATTTACCAGTTCTTCAACGGAGATATTTAGGGGATTAAGGATACCTTTTTTCAAGGTGCCTTTCTTAATCTCCTTTTTCAAAGGAACAGTAACGACTCTTCCGTCATTATGCTTCAATATGACATGATCTCCTCTTTGACGGATAAAAACAAATCCTGTTTTCTCAAGCGCTTTTATCAGTACTTTACCGGAAACAACGGGCAGTTTAGGCATAAACTTGGATGGGGACTGTAAATTGCCTTTTGTAGGAAAGGTCGGATGGACAGTAATTTTTCGTCTCTTCCAGATAAAGCTTTATCGCTTCCTGTATATTGACTGAGGCTTCTTCAAATGATTCACCCTGAGAAGCGCATCCGGGAAGATCCGGCACCCAGACGGAAAATCCGCCTTCTTTCTCTTCCTGGAATAAGGCGATATATTCCATTACTTTATGTTCAGTGGTTTTTAAGGCTCGATTCATAACAACGATATTATATCTTTTTCAGATACAGCTAACAAGATTCAGAAACTTCCCTGTGCTGTTTTAGTTGGTAATCCGAGGAAGCGAACAATTAACAATTTAACCTGCCTGCGCAGGCAGGTCATCAGTCTTCTGTTATCTTTATCCGTCATCGGCCATCGGTCCTCTGTCTTCGAAATTATTATTACGGCTTTATCTCACAACTCGGGGATTCCAGTTGACAGGCAATATATTTTTGGATTTCACCAAAATCTCCGCTTCGGGGAGTCAGCACCCACATATCTTTATACTGCCAGGCCGGCGGGTTGATGAGATATCCTTTTCTTTTTTGTTCACTGTCACCTGTATCCAAAACCAGTTGACGGAGACTGCCGGAAGGCATAGTCAGGAAAAATTTCCCTAATAGGATCTTTTCCGACCAGTTTAAGTCTGTGGCCACGTTTTGCATAAAAACCTCATACAATTTTTTCATTAAGTTAAAATCTTTCCAAAGTTTTTGGGTAATAATTTTATTTTTCACGGCCAAAATCACCTGTTGTTGCCGCTTACCTCTGGCAAAATCCGTCCCTTCCTCCCCTTCGGCGTGGCGGCTGCGGACATACTTCAAAGCCAGTTTACCATCCATATGCTGTATCCCTTTTTCAAAAACCAGTGTTTCGTAGCGGCAGGCAAAAGTTTTATCGGTGCCGCAAGTGTCGTTTTCTTTCCCTTCAATCGGATAAAGTTTATCCGTAAATGATTTCTCCACGTCGATATCGACTCCGCCGATGAGATCAATCACTTTCTCAAAACCGGAAAAATTTATCAGCAGTCCGTATTGCACCGGCTGGCCCAACACTTCCCCGACGGCCGCTTTGGCCATAATCAAACCCCCTCCCGGCTTTTTTTCTTCACCGTAATGATAAGCGGAATTGATCCTGTCTTTCAAAGACGGCAACCAGACGTCTCTCGGCA
>JALHWS010000155.1 GCA_022866885.1 Candidatus Microgenomates bacterium
CGCGAGAAAATCTTTCTGCGTCCAGGAAAAACCTTTTATTTCTTCTCTTTCCGCCATGTTTCCTTCATAAAAATCGGTTGATCGGAATTTACCGTCTTTATAAGTGGTGACCACCGGATGAGTCCCGAAATAATTGGCGCCTGTCTCTCCCCAGGAAGAAACAATTTTTATCCCACCATCTTCCCCGTTGTACAGCCAGATTTTCTCAAGCTGCAGAGGATTTGGATAACCGACTTCGGCCGGCACAACCGGTGCGTACCGGTAAATTTCCACAGAAGTTTTTCCCGAATTCTCATTGACTGCCAAATATGACTGGGGCATGACTTGTGGATTTAAAGCCGCGTAACCAACTATTTTGAAACTAATCCCTCCTTCGGCAACTGAAGCTGATCGGGTAAAGGAAACCTTATACTGCTCGACTGTCTTATTCTCACTTTTTTTCTTAGTAATTTTCGTCCCGAGAAAGAAGGAAGCGATAAGCACCAAAAAAGCCAAAATAAGATAAGGAAAAACAGAGGAGGATTTGTTTGATCTGCGGGCAATTTTCTTCGCCATAACATCTTCAGTGTAGCCAAAAATCGATACTTCACACAAGAGGCAATTTCTGGCCGCTAATAAGTTGACATGTAACCTATAGTGTGATAAACTACTGGACTTGACTATGATACTAAATCATAAGCTCATAAAACACAAAAAACACAATTTTCACCAATTGTGTTTTTATGCTGTCTAAAAAGAGAAAGATTTTTTAAATTCAGAGTTAAGATCACTAATGGCGATTTTTATCCTGAGTTTAAAAACTTAGGCTAATCGGAAAGATTTACGGGCCAAATTTGCGGCCAAAAAATTACTACCGATTGGTTTTTGTTGTAAGTTAAGTAGTTTTTAGCGGCAGATAATTTGCTTCTGACGTCTGATTATTCTAACTCACAACGTCCCGATATTATCGGGATAGCTCTTTAACATAGGCATACAGAAGTGCGTTTCTGAAATGAAATTTCAGAAATACGCACAACTGTCCTCCGAAGTGAACATTCGTTTGCATGGCCGTATGGCCTTGAAACGAATTTGAACGAAGGAGGGCAGGAAAAATATTTATATACAGCACGTCATATCGGCCAATCAAAGAATCGTCCTTTAACTTGAGCTTAACCGGGGGATTCGTTCGATCCGCTTGACAGAGCCAATATTGGGAATAATTCACATGTCATCCTGAACTGGTTTCAGGATCCGTTATTCTCAGTACTGGCTCTGTCAAATTGTGAGTAAAAAAACTGAATAAAAGGTTTGCCGAAAACCTGCGGAGAGATCCGTAAAGTCTGCGCTTACGAGCCAACAGACAGAAGGCACCGGAGAGACCCACCAAATTAACCCGGATGGGTAAGGTGAGTCTAAGAAGATAGATTGAATCGACTGCTGAAGAGGGAAAGTGGTTTCATTAGCCACCGGAACTCCATAAAAGTAAGCAGAAGAAAAGGTCAGGGGTGTCGGCCAGATCTCCAACATGGAGGGATATTTGATGGGAGAAATCCCGTCGTTCCGGGCTTAATCAACCCGAAAAATCCTTTGCGCCATACTGCCGTAAGGCGGTTACTGGCGACATGGTAGAGATCAACCCCGGGTGAGTTCCCCAAAAGCCGATTTCGCGAAAAGGACGCGAAAAAAATGCAGAAGAGAACCTTTGTTTTGGTATGTGTCATCGTAGGCAGCCTGTTGCTTTGTGGCGCTTGTGCCTTCGCGGTTTTCGGCAGCGCCGCAGGCTATACGGCGTGGCAGACGGCTCTACATGGGCCGCGCGTCATCGTCGAGAAGCCGCCCGTCGTCGTCGAGCCCAAGCCGCCCGTCGTCGTCGAGCCCAAGCCGCCCGTCGTCGTCAACCCGAGAGATTCTCAGGGCACGTTCACGGCCGCGCAACTCAATGCGGTTCTCGGTGTGAACAATTGGACGTGCTTTTACGACCGTACGGACGCGGTCGCCGTCAAGAATTGGCCCGCTGGTCAGATCGTGGCATTTCCGCTTAGCGCTGTTGACAAGGGCGTGAAGTATACCCTTGGTCAAGCTGTCCCTGGGACAGGCGCCGCGACGGCATGGTTAGGCGGGGTTTTGCCCGTTGATCAGTGCCCGTCGGCTTCATCCGTCGCGCCCATCGTCCCGCCGACCGCTTCCGCTGTGGACTGCAATATCAGCCGGTTCGGCGCCATTCAGCGCTTTCCCGATCGCGACGATGCTGTTCAGCTCAACGCCAGCGCGCCGTTCACCGCCCCTTTGGGGTGGACGTTCGATCGCCAGGGCGTGAAATATCAACCCGGGAACACCGTGCCGGCTGGCAGTATAACCGCGTGGGCTCCGCAAGAGTGCAAGGGGCAGATCAAGTAGCCCTAAAGCACTCCCACTTCCAGAGGAGGTTGTGTCACCCGTGTGGTGATGAACCTCCTCTTGGAGGGTAATAGGAACACGATTGAAAGAATTCTTCTTTCAAGGCCTCCCGTTGAGGGATTTGCTTTGATCGAAGTCTTCGATCTTTCGTGTAAAAATACACCTGTATGCCTATTATCCTATGTCCATAAATAATTTGTGGACAGAGGGTAATATGAAAATAAAAAAATCATTGATAGATAAATACAATAACAGTCAAAATCTGATTGTTATCTCCAGTTATCCCCAAAAAGGGGAAATTTATAGTGGAAAAGTGGGCGGGATTGCCTCTTTTACCAAAAATACCGTCAGACATTTGCCACATTCTGCGGTGGTGATTGCTGAGTATTTTGACAGGCCGGAAGTTTATGAGGAAAATGAGACTCTGGTTGTGAGATGTTTTAAGAAAAACACAACCCGCATGTGGTTTGAGATTTTCAAAACGCTTTTTCAATTTAGAGCTATCCAGAAAGTTCTTTTCCAGTTTGATTTTGCTTTATATGGAGATTTACTGGTCTCAAGTCTGGTGATCCCTTTTTGGGCAATAATAAAATTGTTTGGATACCGGATATTTGTGGTAACACATACGGTGATTTTGGATGTTTTTACTCTTTCCGGACACTTAGGAATTAAAAACACCTTCCAGGATAAACTCAAGGGGATAATCTTTAATAAGATTTTTCACCTGTTTTATTTCCTGCTTGGGATTTTAGCAGATAAAGTCATCACTACCGAAGAAATATTGAAAAACAGGCTGGTAAATTATATAGATGAAGAAAAACTACTTTCAATTGCGCATGGTGTCGATAGAGAACTTAAACCGCAAGACAAGGATGATGCCAGAAAAAAACTGAACATCGGGAAAAACGAACAGGTTATTCTTTTCTTTGGTTTTATCAACTGGTTTAAAGGTGCGGATCTATTTGTCTCTTCTTTTGCCAAGACAAATAAACTTCTGGGAAAGAAAACCAGATTTATCATTGCCGGCGGAGAAAGCGCAACTTTATCCCAAAAAGATTTTTACAGGCAATATTTTGCGGAAGTTGTCGAAAAAGTACAGAAAACTGAGAATATAGAGATTACCGGATTTGTTCCCCAAAGTAAAATAGCGCTCTATTTTTCAGCCAGTGATTTGGTCGTCTTTCCTTACCGGAGTTTTATTTCGGCTTCAGGAGTTCTCTCACTGGTATTTTCCTACCAAAAGCCTTTCATAGTATCATCAAATATAGCAGGAATGTTTGAAACCATTGATTTTAAGGCTGCTCTTAAAAGTGTAGGTTTAAGAAAAGAAGATCTGGTTTTTACTATGGAAGACAAAGAATTACTTAGTACCTCTACCAAAGTTTTGAAAGACGGATTGAAGAGAAAAATGATTACTTTTACCCAAATCGTAAGAAAGGAAAGAGATTGGAAAAAAATAGCCTCCTTATATGATCAGGTAATTTTTGCACCCTTTTATACCTTGAATGGAGCTATCTCTGCCGAAAAAATTGTTTTAACTTATGCAGAATCAAAAACATGCTAAAGAATACTGCTTGGACAATTTTTATTGCAATTTTTCTTTCTTTGCTTTCTTACTTTCTCTTCTCGCCGAAGATCCAATACGGTGGAGATATCATTGAGTATTTTGGCACTTCGGAATCTCTCATCAACCATCAGGGACTAAATTTGATGGAACAAGACAAAACTAATCTAGTCAAAAGACTGGGTTCTGGTTACTTCGATAATCCTGAGTATTATTTGCAGGCTAAAAATGGCCAGAGGTATGCCGTACATTTTCCCTTATACTCACTCATTAATGTGCCTACAAGGATTGCATTGAGAATTTTGGGGATTGATGAATATAAGGCTTTTCGCCTTACCAATCTTTTAATTCTCACACTGGTAAGTTTTATTATCCTTAAGTTTTATCTCAAATCATTTTTCTCACAAATTGCTTATCTGGTTCTTGTCTATCTGTCACCAATCATCTGGCATCTGGTTTGGCCGGGGCCGGAAGTATTCTCTCTTTCTTTAACTCTTTTATCGATATTTTTATTTCTTGATCATAACCCAAAAAGAAGGACTTGGGCGATACTGCTTTCGACTGTTGCTTCTTATCAAAGTCAACCACTGGTGGTAGTACCGGTTATATATTTGATAACTTATTTCATTGAAAGCTATAGGAAGACAAAAAAACTCGTCACTTCCTGGAAAGAGGCGTTTTTATATCTTGTTCTATTACTTTTGATTTTTTTACCAAACATTTATTATTTTCTGATTTTCGGCTCTTTCTCATCCTTTTCCAAATTGTCTGGCGTCGCCTTTGCCAACTTCACTTTTAAAAAGTTTTTTGAGCTTTTCTTTGATCCCAATATTGGACTTTTTTGGTATGCACCGATTATTTTTATAACAGGATTTTATTTTCTCATTAAATCGGCGATTAAAGAAAAAAACACGATATTTTTAGAAATAATTTTACTTACTTCAACCTTCTACCTGGTAAATATCAACTGGAATAATGGCACTGCCGGTTTTGGACCAACCAGATACGCTTTACCTGTATTACCATTCCTTATTTATTTCTATTGTAAAAATGCGGTATTTAATATTAAACATGTTTTAATTCTTTTCTTAATAGGAATAACTCAATTGGGCATATTGTCTTTTAATGGATATATAATGCCGGATTTTGAAAATACAGTAAGGCATAGCCCGTATGCACAGTTGGTTTTAAACAACTTTCCCTCTCTTTATAATCCTACACCTGAGATTTTCGTCGAACGTACGAGAGAGTTAGAAGGAGGTTTTTGGGATACGACAATTTATAAAGATAAAGGGAATTGCAGGAAAGCGTATGTACTTATTACGGGCACCCAAAAACTTATTGATGAGTGCGGATTTATACCGGAAAAATATAAATCAGAGTTAGTAAACGAGTTTCTGGAAAAAACTAATTCTCCAAGAACCGTAGTAACGACAGAAGCCACTTTTTACCCGGCTGACGGAGTATGCAGTTGGGATTATAAGCAGGATGAAAGTTATCCTTATGTTTGTATGCGTAATATTGAGGACGTCGTGCGGTATACTGGTATTAAAGATGAAGGCAGATTTGTTGGTATTGATAATATGCCTGGTATCTGGAAAATGAAATGGGGCCAACCGGCAGATATCACTGTTCCGGCTGGATATATCATCAATCATTATTCATTAAAAGGGATATATGTCGATTATTAAGAAATTAAAAGACCCGGAGTTTGCTACTCTTTTCATTTTTCACCTAATTTTTGTAATAATACTTATAGTTAATTTTCCAACCGGCAAGTTTTTTATCGGTTGGGATGCTTTAAATCCGGAGTTCAATTTAGCTTTAAATTTTAAAAGGGTGTTCAGTGCATTTTGGCAGGAAAATCAAGGCTTGGGACTTTTGGGAGGACATGGATTTGCGGCTGTTTTACCCCATAACTTAATTACTCTCTTTCTTTCGATATTTCTTCCCCTTGAAGCCATAAGACCAGCTTTTACTTTTTTATCTTTGTATTTTGGGGGATTGGGAATGTATTTGTTAAGCAAATTACTTTTGGTAAGAGTCATAGAAGAAGTTGAAAATATTCCTAAATCGATGGCTTATTTTGGAGCACTTTTAGCCTCGCTTTTTTACATGCTGAATTTGGGAACGCTGCAGATGTTTTATATTCAGCTCGAGGCTTTTGTTTTCCATTTTATGGCCCTTCCCTGGCTCTTGTTAATCACGATAAAGACATTGCAGGCGCCTAATCGCAAAAATCTGCTGTTTTTCTTTCTTATAAATTTTTTTGCAACCGGACAAGGATTCATACCGCCCTTATTTGTAGCTTACATGTTTGCTCTTACTATTTTCCTTCTGCTAATTATATTTTGTAAAAGATTCTCAATTAGTATAGTCA
>JALHWS010000156.1 GCA_022866885.1 Candidatus Microgenomates bacterium
ATAATTACGCAGAAAAATAAGAGTTTAGCTTGTTATTATGCTCTATTTCGTATTGAAAGCCTGAAAATATTGAAAATATAGCCTCGGAAAAAATAGTATGGAGCCTTGTGAAGCGCTAAAATATACGAAAACAGTTTATAATCGTTATCAATTAGGCAGTAGAAGCGCTGATTACTGGCTTTAAAAACATAGTAGCATAGCGTTACAATGCTCTAAATCGATCATCAGGATGGGTAATATAGCAGAACATCTTAGCCTCGAAAATAATAGTTTAGAGCATATCAATGTGCTAAAATGAAGTATACCTAAAAAACCCGAAAAGAGGTTATTTATAATCTTGGAATACCGTATAACAAATAATGCCTATCACTGCTGATTAATACTCATCAATAGAATAAGACAGAGAAGATTTGGTTACAGTCCATTCATACAGAAGAGAGACTACTACTCTTATCAAATATAAAGCGCTCCCGCTCGAAAAAACGTTCTTAACGCTTGTATGGCAGATGAGATCTCGCTAATCCAAAGTCCGCAATCTCAAAGCAAAGGCTGCTAAAGGATAGCCCGCTTATATCGTCGTACAATAATTCTTTTGCGACATATATACAGCGTAAGGCTGGGAGAAGTGGCCTTCCGGATGTTAATTGTGTATTAGTGTAATTTATTACACGCTTACCTAAACTCAAGCGAATTAAGATTTGCTATTACACTTTCCTGTTATCTTGAACTTTTGTTGCGTATTTATTTTTCCTTATATAGGAATAACGCATTTTAATGCTCATGTAATCTTTAACAAAAACAGTAAAAATTATCAATGATTTTTTGGTAGGATGACTAATGATACATTAGAAGATTATGGAGGCCTTCCTAGGTCATTACAGGGGCTCAAAACTGAGGCTAAATTTGAAGGTGTAAATATTCACTCGCAGTAAAAATTTTCTTGATCCATTCCATACACAATCGTGTAAAGAATTGCATAAATCAGAAGAAATCAATGGATAGAAGATATAATTTGGCATTTAGTAATTTAGACATTTTATTTAGCTTTTATAATTTGTAATTTATAATTTCTAGTCCTTGACATTTTATTTCTATATGTCGCAAAATATAATTATGACACTGCCTGAATCCATAGATCGTTTTCTTGAATATCTGGAAATTGAGAGAAATTGTTCCAAGCTGACAATCCGTAACTACCGGCATTACTTAAACCGTTTTTTGGAGTTTACTAAAGACACTACTCCCCTATCAGGACCGGAAAAAATTTCTACGGTGCTGATCCGCGATTACCGATTATTTTTATCCCGATATTCGGACGAGAAAAGTTTGACACTCAAAAGGATTACCCAAAGTTATCACCTGATAGCCCTGCGGGCCTTTTTGCGGTTTTTGATCAAACAGGACATCAAGACCTTAAATCCGGAAAAAATTGAACTGCCCAAAGGTGAAAGCCGGTCACTGAAATTTCTTGACAAATCTCAAGTTGAACGGCTGATGAACATGCCGGAAATATCGGAAGTGGCAGGACTTCGGGATAAAGCGATTCTAGAAGTTTTGTTCAGTACCGGTCTTCGGGTCAGCGAAATCGTGAAGTTAAACAGAGACAGCGTAAATTTGGAGACTCGTGAGTTTGGAGTTATAGGCAAAGGCGGAAGAGCCCGGGTAGTTTTCTTATCGGAATCCTCGGTTTACTGGTTGAAAAAGTATCTGGCGCAAAGGGAAGATGATTATAAACCTTTATTTATCAGGTACGCCGGGAGAAAAGCCGAAGCCGATAAAACCGGAGAGAAGTTAAGATTGACTGTCCGATCGGTCCAGCGGATTGTGGAGAAATACGTCAAAAAAGCCCGTTTACCGATCAAAATCACCCCGCATGGACTGCGCCATAGCTTTGCCACTGACCTTTTGTCCGCCGGGGCGGACCTGCGCGCCATACAGGAAATGCTCGGCCACAAAAACATCTCGACCACCCAGATCTATACCCACGTCACCAACCCGCAGCTTAAGGAGATCCACAACAAATTCCACAGAAGATAAGTTACCTAGGTAACTCAAGTGACTTAAAAGCGCTTTTGATCAAATTCTCAAATAAACACACTACATTTACTGGACCCACGCCGCCGGGGACCGGCGTGTAATAGCCTGCTTTTGGGGCTATTTCATCCTGATCGTAATCGGTGGTAAGCTTTTCGTTTTCCGGATGAAGGCCGACGCCGATGAGGATAGTTTTTTTCGTTATCATATCTTGTCGTACAATATGAGGCCTGCCTACACAGCTGATGATTATGTCTGATGAGAGACAAAGTTCTTTCATATTTTTTGTCCCACTATGAGCAACGACATGTGGAATTTTTAATTTATGGAAATATCTGTCCAGCGGTTGACCAGCCGTCTCTCCCCTGCCGATGATCAAAATCTTTTTTTCTTTTAACCAATTAAATAGATCAAGCGCATGAGATTGATGTCTGGTATTTCCCATGACCCATTCCAAAATCTTTTCGATTGCTTTGGCGATTGGGGGATCAAAAAATGAGCGCGGGTGAAAACCGTCAACATCTTTTTCAAAGGTGACCATCAAATCCAATTCTTCTTTTGTTATATCCAATGGGGCCGGCCGCTGAATGATGATGCCGTGGACAGTATTATCCTTATTAAGGTTATTGACGAGGGTAATAAGTTCAGTCTTGGCCATATTTTCATGGAAATTATATACGGAGACTTGGACTCCAATTTCTTCACCGATTTTTTTCTTCCGGCGGACATAAATCTGGGAAGCCGGATCATCACCAATTAAAATGACAACCAATTGAGGAAGGATATTTCGGGAGCGA
>JALHWS010000157.1 GCA_022866885.1 Candidatus Microgenomates bacterium
CAATGATTCTCCGGTATCCAAACCAAAGGCTTCGGTATTTATCGCCGTAAGAATTACTTCTTTTATTATGACATTGTCATGCCGAACTTGTTTCGGCATCTTGAGCCTCAGCGAAATCCCACTAAGTGGGATAAAATTAGATCCTGAAACGAGTCCAGGATGACAGTATTGATTGATCTGTGTGATTATATTCTTAATACTTTTTGATTGAGGTTTTCCCCGAAGGTAGGGGACGATGCAGTAAGCGCAAAATCGGTTGCACCCGTCCTGAATTTTGACGAAAAGCCGGCCGGAAGCCGTAAATTTGTTTTTAGGCACTCCCTCGGAGATGGAATTTTTCCTGGTTAATTGCTCGCAGACAAAATTTTCTTGCTCCGCAACTCGCTCGAGACGACGCGTTCTTCTCTCCATGAAACTCCTTTTTCTCTCGCTCAAAATGCGATCTGCGAAAATTTTGCCATGCTTCGCAATTATCTGCTTTTCTTTATCCTGATTATCAATCATTAAATCAACCTGCGGAATTTTGATTTTTTCCTTTATCCACTTCGTCGCCGCGCAGCCGGTGACGATGATTTTGGTTTTGGGGAACTTCCGTCTGGTTTGATAAACAAACTGCCGGACTTCCCGTTCGGCCTTCTGCGTTACGGCACACGAGTTAATAATAAAAAAATCGGGATTGGTTTCTGAATACTGATAATCGGCAGCTGACAACTGCCTGTCTATTTCTTCTTTCTCCGCCTGGTTTACCCGGCAGCCGAAAGCAAAAGAAGCAAAAGTTTTTAGCATGGGGATATTGTACAGAATTTTATTAATTGATCATATTCATACTATCGTTTGGATGTGATCAATGGAGGATAGGATACCCTTCCAAAAGCTGTTTCCAGGAGACCGGGTTTTTACCCTCGAGTTGGACGAGATTGATAACTAGATGGTTATTTTCCAGATGTAGTTTAATCAGCTTAAGGCGTTTTTTCTCATTCTTGATTCTAATCTCTGTCCACAGACCTGGCCAGGGGGAAAAGGCTCGGAGGGCGCGATCGATAGTGGAAGAGTACTTTTCTTTTTTCAGTTCGATTTTTTCTCCGCTCATTGCCGCTTTTAGGATAGAAAAAGGGATAAAGCCGTCGTCTCTGGTTAACAATTTAGAGTAAGTGGCTTTTTCTTCCTCCTGCTTTTGCGGCGTGATTTTGCCAGAAATATAATCATTAAGTACTTCGGGAAGTTTTTGGCTGGCGATTTCAAACAGTTTTTGGTAAAGATCTCCGGTGGTTTCAGATCCTTCGAGGGGAAACTCTTCCTGCAGTAAAATATCGCCGGTATCCATTTTTTCACTCATTAACATATAAGAAATCCAGGCACTTTTATCACCGTTTAATATCGTATATTGGACTGGCGATGGCCCCCGGTATTGGGGAAGTCGGGAAAAATGGATATTGAGAGTTTTGTATTTCGGGATTTCAAAAATTTCTTTGGGAATTATCAAACCATAATCAGCGACAATCGCCAGGTCGGGATTTAGACTTATCAACATTCCCGATAAATTGGCCAATTCCGATTTATTGTTTGGCGTAAAAACGGGGATTTTATTTTTTTGGGCAAAATCTGAAACTGGGGAATGCGGTTTAGTGATAATTGCCGCTAGTTTGAATTGCTTATATAGTGAAGTCAATATAGGTAAACAATAATCTGAAGAACCAAAAAAAACTATTTTCATATCTCTATTTCCACCAGTTTTTCCGTCCCACTTTTAGTTTCCTCGATTTGGTAAAGTTTCTCTTTTTGCTCGAGTACCCTTTGGGGGAAAAGGATGCCTTCCAGGTGGTCCATCTCATGTTGGACGATGGTGGCAGGAAAGCCGGAGAATTCTTTTTCACGGCGATGGTTTTTGATATCCGTATATGCCAGTTTGACTTTGGTTGACCTCCTCAAATGTCCCCAGACATTGGGGATTGAAAGGCAGCCTTCCAGTTTGTTTTTCCGCTTAATCTCCCCAAGCGTTTTCGATCGCCAGAGGACTTGCGGATTGATAAAGACATCTATCGGACTGTCAGGATAGGGTTTGGTGACAAAGATTCGAAGGCTGATGCCGATTTGCGGGGCGGCCAGACCGACGCCTTTGGGTTTGTCGGCTGTCAAAAGCGCCCGCTTCATTTTCTCGACAATCTGCAATATTTTTTTATCGATTTTTTCAACCGCTTTAGCCGGTGAAATCAG
>JALHWS010000158.1 GCA_022866885.1 Candidatus Microgenomates bacterium
TGCTGGTCCAGAAATTTTGCTTTCTCCTTTAAACTCGGTTATTTTAGGCGAATCTTTTTTTATTACTGACACTTGTTCTATGTTGGTATGAGAATTTTTTACTTGGGCATAGTCAACAAAATCACATTTGATATATGGAGATTTGGGAAAGGTTTCTTTACTAACAACTTTACTCGTATCATAACTTGAAAGAATATCGTCTGAAACGAACCAAGTGTCAGGATACTTCAAACTTAATTTGAATATATTACTGATATAGGTTTTTCCGCTCCAGTTAATTTTCTCTGTATCCGATGGGATAATTGTTGTAGTGGGGCTAGTGATTTGCTCGCTATTGAATGTTTTAGTTTCGATTTTTTGCTTTCTTAAAATCAAAACATAATATAAACTCCCTAATATAATTAGTGCTATTACTGTTATTATTAAAATCACCCAATAATTAATTTTTGGTTTTTCTGTAATTTGCACCGGTTGACTACCATGATTTTGATCGACCTGTTGACTATTTTGATCATTCATATTTATTTGATTTTGCATTTATACCTCTAAATAAAAAGTATATCATATTTAAAAAAACAAGTAGTTGATAGATTCAATACCTATTTTTACCCCCTTTTATTTCTAGTATAGTTTTATTGTACTCAATTTTACATTATCTTTCCTAACCTCACCGAACCACATACCTGACCCACCTGCAGTTTTAGTTTGGATTGTTATTGTCATCCCGAGCGAAGTCGAGGGATCTTCCACGCTTTAAAAATTATAAACATTTCGGCCTTGAAATTAACTCTTAGATCTTTTAAGGAAGATCTCTCCACTCCCTTTGGTCGGTCGAGATGACGGATAAACTGAAGCTAAATCGCAAAGTGCAGGTGAGTCAGACCACATACATATTGACAATCTGTACAGAATTATGTACTATCAGTATATGACAAAAACTCTACCAATTACCAAAGCCCGGGAACAATTACCCACTCTCGTTGAAAGGGCCAACCGTCTGATGGATGAATATATCATCACCGTCAACGGCGTTCCCGCGGCCGTACTTATCTCTGCCGCCGAGTACGAATCCTGGAAAGAAACCAATGAAATTCTAGCCGATAAAACTCTTATGCGGGCAATAAAAAAGGGGGAAAAAGAGCTTGCCGAAGGAAAGGGATTGGATTGGGAAGAAGTTAAAAAAAGTCTCAAGCTTCAAGCTAAATGTATAGAATAATTATTTCTCCGGAAGCAAAGAATCAACTGAAACAAATAAAACAGATCCATCAAAATGCATTGGCCTCAATCGTCGAAACCCTTAAACAGGATCCATATTTGGGCAAACCACTCGGAAGAGAGCTTTTAGGAAAATATTCATATCGGATAGGAGTATTTAGAATTATTTATAAAATAAACAAAAAGGATAATGTTATCAACATTATCACCGCCGGCCACCGGTCTAATGTTTATAACTAAAGGTTGTGCGGGGCTCTCTGGTACTGGGGGCTACTTATAACCCATCAGTTTCACTAAATACATGAACAAAACACCAATCAGGAACATTCCGAATGAAAGGAGAGATTTTTTTAGGCTTTCTTCCTTTCTTATTTCAGGCATTAAGTCTGAGGCGGAAATATAGATAAACCCTCCGGCGGCCACAGGAAGAAGATATTTGACAAAATTTTCTAGTTGAAATGAAAGAAAGTATCCCACGATCCCGCCCAAGACTACTGTTAATGCCACCAGAAAGTTGGCGACCAATGCCTTTTCTTTTTCAAATCCCGCATAAAGCAAAACGCCAAAATCTCCAATTTCCTGCGGTATTTCATGCAAGGCAACGGCTAAGGTGGTAATAAAACCGAGTCTTATATCTGTGAGAAAAGTAGCGGCAATAATCAGTCCGTCAATAAAATTATGGATACTGTCTCCGAAAAGATTCATATAACCGAAACTGTGAACATCGCATTTTCCTTTATGGCAATGCCGCCAGTGAAATAGTTTTTCGACAAGGAAAAAGAGAATAAAAGAGATTAGCACGATTATATAAACAGTCTCTGCTTCCAACTTCTCCGTTGCTTCAGGCAAAAGGTGAAGAAAAGCTCCACCCATCAAAGCCCCGGCAGAAAGAGAAACCATAAATAAAAGTATTTTTGATAATTTTTCCTGTTTGAGGGAAAAGGTGAAAACGCCAACTAAAGCTCCAAGACTGATGAAAAAAGTGGAAAGAATAATGTAAACAAACTTATCCATATATCTACCTGACGATTATAGCTAAATTCCTCCGGCTTTTCCAGTTCCTTATTGACTTTATCTTTTCCCAAACTCTATATTAAAATCATCTATTAATTTTTTTATGAAA
>JALHWS010000159.1 GCA_022866885.1 Candidatus Microgenomates bacterium
CTCGTTGGACTCCGCGGATTTGTGTTTGATTTGATCTAAACTCGCCATAATTGACAGCCAGTTGGGGATCGTTCTCCAGAAAATCATCCATCCTTTTTTCTAAATGCCAAGTATCGATAACTGCTTCAGCCAACATTGATTTAGAGACAAGTTTTCGAGCGAGCTGATACTTTCCATCTTTTCCTTCCATCAAAGCTTCCGGTCCAAAAAATTGTTCGAGTATCAATCTATATCCTCTATCATCCAGTGTATTAGCCAAATCCTCAAGACGGATATTGCCATTGATGATTGTTTCAATTATTCTGTTAAGAGTCGTATCTGTCACTACTCTTGATGCCAGTTCCATCCCATCCGCTCTTTCCAAATCTTCTTTGCTGGCAACAATTTTTGGTTTCCCGGCTTCATCTTTTAATTTCTGCAATTCAACTTCAAGCTCTTTGACTTTCGCCTGTGTGTGTTGGATCTTGTCATCAATGGTAGGATCTGAAGGAATATCACCGACAGAGAATCCTAGTTCAACCAATAATCGGTTTCTTTCTAGTTTTAAATCATCAAATATTCTGGTTTTATTTGTTAACGCCTGTTCATTCGTCCTGATTTCTTTTTCGGCGGCTCTGATCTTTTTTGTATAAGAAGCAATTGATCCATCTTTATCCTCCAATCCATTCAGATTTTCGAGGTCGCCCTGCGCTTTAGTCAGTTGTGTATTCAAATTGTCATGCCTGGCTTTTCTAGCCTCGCTGATTCTTAACGCCTCCTCATAATTCTTCTTTGCTTGCGCTATAGTCCCATCTTTAGTTTGATTATTTTCTCTTAATCCATCAAGTACGATTTGTATTTGTTCTTTTCTTTCCTCAGATAGTTTTTTGGGGTTAGGTATTTTTTGTCTTGATTTTTGATCGTATACTTCTGCTGGTTCTGCCTCATCATCCCCCAACTGTTTCTCTAATTTATCTGCACGACCTTCTCTCTCTTTTAATGTATTATTAGCGGCAGTTTCATCTCCCGCTGCCACTTTCCATTCTACGTAAGCTGTCTGGACTTGACCTCGAAGACCGGTGAAATTACCGGTACCAGTTTTATATTCACCGATTAACCGAATAAGGTTTTTTCTTCGAGCCTCTGCGTTTCCCATCTCTCTTTCATAATCTCCAATTTCTCCCACACCAGGAATATCAGCGGGCGGGTTATTTGGCCCAAGAGAACCTTTTGCAATTTTTCTTTTCCCTTTAGCGGCTAAGGTTTCTCTTAAACCATCTTCAGCTGTATGAACGTTTTTTTCAGCAGTATCAAGCTCTTTACGAAGCTCTCCCAGTCTCGCTTTAATCTCACTATGTTTTTGCAGGTGGTCTTGTAATCTGTTTTTTTCCGCTTCTACCTCTTCAAATTTTTTGGGTTCTTCTTGGGGAGTAACTACATATTTACCATCCTTTAATTGTTTAGCTCCTTGAGTTAAACCACTAGCTCTCCCTTCTCTTTGTCCTGTTTCTCTTCCCTGAGCTTGCCGAAGAGCAATGTTTTTAATTCTGCTCCTTAATTCCTCTCCGCCATAATCCATAGCCGCCAGATCATAAGCGCGACTCAAAACTTCTCTTTGTTGGTCGCCGGAAAGAACGGTAAATTCCTTACCTTCATATTCTGTATCCAGAATTTTTTGTTTATGTTGGTGCATGAGATCGTTAATAATCAAATCCATGCCTCTTCCTTCGCTTTGGTTAACATCAGGTCCGCCTAAATCAACCATCCAGGTGTCAACTCTCAAACAGGTCGCCACTTCTGCCCTGATTTTTTCGCTTTCCTCAAGAAATCTAACGACCGTTTCCTTTGAAAGGACATCCTCACCGGTAAAATGACGAGTAATTGGATTATTGGTATTTTCAGGTAAAGCTCCACCTGATCTGGGAATATAGGATAGGTTGAAAGATATGCCTTCGTCGGACTTACCGGTAGTTATATCTATTTTCCAATGGCCATAATCGTCTTTAATTGCTCCAAGGAAGCTTTTAATTCTTCTTCCGTAAACTAGTGCTCCTGCGCCGGCAGTTGTTGCCACAACAGCTCCTCCGGTCACCCAAGGACCTGCTCCGCCCATATCCAAACCATGCAGGCCAAGATAAGTCAAGGTACCGGGTGTTAGTGTACACAAAGCTGAAAACACTTCTTTTGTAACCTTTGCTGGTGTTTGGAGTTTTCCTTTTAAGCCTAATTTATCCCTTAAATATTTTAAGGCAGTCGCATCCTCCGGCGGAACTCCTTTTTTAAGAACTTCATCTATCTGAACTTCTGTCGGCAGAGTAAAATTGAGATCTTTCGTCCCATTATTGGTCATGGTGATACCAATCTGTTCGGCTACCGCAACCCTCTGTTGGGATAAAAAGGCAAAGGCATCACAACCAGTTTCCAAGTTTCCAAAAATAGAAGTATGCGCTTCTTCCAGTTTCTTTATTTGCGCGGTTTTCTTCTTCTCCCAAGTTTCTCTTTGTTTTTGAGAAGATCTGATCAAGTCTGCTTTTTCTTCTTCCAAATCTGCTTTTGCATCTGCATATATATAACTACTAGCTAAAGGATCAAGCTTGGTAATCCGTACGTCAAAATCCCTGATCTGTTCATCCATCCCATCCAATTCCGTTAATGTTTGTCCTAAAGCTACCCATTCCGGACCTTGAGCAATGGCGTTCCATCCGGGCGCCTGATCAAGAACTGCTTTGCCTAATAAAGAAATATCCAAACCTCTTTTTGTTGCTTCTTCGCTGGAAATATCACCCATGATAATTTGAAGATCTCTCATTTTCCGCCAGAGACGATATTCCAGCTCTGCGCCAAATGGAGTGGGGGAATCGGAAGTCAATCTTTCTTTCCTATCGGCAGAAACATGTTCTCCACGAACTGCTGTCCCGCGGGCAAATTTTGCCTCGTCTGCTTTTTTTCTGGCCGCTTCTTGAGCTGCTTTTTCTCTAGTCAGCCGTTCTTGTCTTTGTTCAGGAGTTTCCTGTGGTAGAGTCCCTCCCCCTGCTGATTTATTAGCGTCTTCAACCGCTTTGTGCGCGCCAGCTACATCTTGTCCTATCCTATCAGCCGCAGATGAAGATCCTCCGCCATGTGGCATAGGGGTAGTTGTATCCATAAAATTTTCCTTCTTAATCCATAGTAATAAAGCTCATGGGAAATTGCAACTGGAAATATGGAATAATTTAGGTATATGATTATTCTATATGGGAATGGAAACTCCACATCCACCACCACCTGAAGCTGCACCAAAACCACCAGCAGCTCCAGCGCTAGCTGAAAGTGTTACACCACCTGCGGTTGTCCCATCACCACCTGAAGTTGCGTCAGCATCTCCAATAGCCGAAGTAAAACCAGACACAGCCGGACAAGCACCCGCTCAACCCGCTCCCGCTAAAGAAAAAGAGGTGGTAGACACAACTCCTCAACTTGCTAATTCATCACTCCCAAAAATTCCAGGAGAATCACCAAAACCTCCACTTGAACCGGTTGATAAACCACCAGATTCAAAATCCCCACCACTGTCGACTCTACAACCTGGGGAACAAAAAAGCGCTGCTCCTTATTCGGACAGAGTCCGGAAAATTTTAGAGGTTACCTCTGGAGAACACGGAAGAAATTTTACTGATACTGAAGGAACAATTCTCTGGGGAGATGGTACAAATGGTTTACTCTCTCAGTTCTTAACTACTCAAGCAACAGACTACTGGAGTAAAGATCCAGATAAGATAAAAACAGCTTTACAAACCTCTTCTGCAGAACCTATAAAGGATCAACAAGTTACTGATGAAATTGCCAGAAGGAAAAGAATCAATGAAGCTGCCGGACAATGGCGAAGATTAAATGGAGTTTTAGCTCAAGCAGAAAAAAAAGTAGAAAAATCTATAGGATCTGAAGTGGAAAATGTTTTTATTTCGCAAAATGGAGAAGCTGCATGGAAAGCGCTTCCATCTCAACGACAAAAAGAATTAATAAGAGCAGCAATTCAAGATCCATCGATGGCAGATAAAGGCGCGGGAATAAGAAGCGAGTTTTATGAGCTCAAAGTCGATACAGATGCAAATGGTGAAATTACAAAAGAAACATATACGCTTTTGGATGATCAGGGAGGTCAAATTGTTCTTCAGGAAATCACTCCACCGGCAGTTGAGGCGCTTGAGGAATTAGTAAGCGTTGGTGATGCTCGAGCGGCAAAGATAAAACCCTTACTTGAGGCTTTAAGCGTCACCGGTCCCGACGGGAATTATAAATATCGGAGAGTTAATACAGATAGGGAAACAACGGGCTTTAAATTCCAAAAAGACCGGGATGTAGCAAAAG
>JALHWS010000160.1 GCA_022866885.1 Candidatus Microgenomates bacterium
ATCCCAAGAGTGAATTTGCCGCCACCGGACTTTATATTTATGACCGGCAGGTTTTTGATCTCATCAGAAGCTGTACCCCATCAAAAAGAGGTGAGATAGAGATTACCGATGTCAATAACCGGTATATTGAAAAAAAGAGTCTTTCCTGGACGGAACTTTCCGGTTTTTGGAGCGATTGCGGCACCTTTGAGACTTTATATAAAGCTAACCGTTACTGGGCGGAGAAAGCAGGGATATGAGAAATCAAAAACTTATTGATGGAGTAATAATAAAAAACTTAGAAAGACATAAGGATGAGAGAGGTTTTTTTGAGGAATTGATGCGAGTTAATGACGATTTTTTCAAGGAAGGTTTCGGCCAGCTTTCCCATTCGTTCATGCACCAAGGTGTGATCAAAGCCTGGCATATCCACAAAACCCAGATAGACTGGTGGTATGTGGCCCGGGGGACATTGAAAGTGGCACTTTATGACAAAAGAGAAAATTCTCCCACTTACAAGATGCTGAATGAAATTATTCTAGGCGAGGAAGGGGAAAACGTGGTTTTGAAAATTCCGGCCGGTGTAGCCCACGGCTGTTTTGTCAAAAGTCCGACCAGCGAACTTTTTTACGTTACTTCCAAAACATACAATCCTGAAGAGGAAGGACGGATTGGGCATGATGATCCGGAAATCGCCTATAATTGGCTGATATGAGAAAAATTCTAGTCACCGGCGGCGCCGGCTTTATCGGCAGCAATTTCATTATCTATTGGCTTAAAAAATATCCCGGTGATTTTATCGTCAATTTGGATAAGCTGACTTATGCCGGAAATAAGGATAACTTAAAGGAGGTTGAGAATAATCCCAATTACCGGTTCGTCAAAGGGGATATCGCAGATGGCAAGTTGGTTGAAAGCTTGATGGAGGGGATTGATTATGTCGTCCATTTCGCGGCGGAAAGTCATGTTGACCGTTCAATTATCGAACCGGCTCTTTTTATCAGAACTAATGTTTTAGGTACCCAAGTTCTGCTGGAAGCGGCGCTGAAACATAAGATCAAGAAGTTCCACTACATCTCAACCGATGAAGTTTTCGGGTCACTAGCACTTGACCAACAGGATAAATTTTCTGAAAATACTCCATATAACCCGAGAAGCCCTTATGCAGCCAGCAAAGCGGCTTGTGATCATCTGGTCCGCGCTTATAATTATACTTACGGCTTTCCGATCACTATTTCGAACTGCTCAAACAATTTTGGACCTTTTCAGCATCCGGAAAAACTCATCCCTTTGGCCATCACTAATATTTTGGAAAACAAAGAAGTGCCGGTTTATGGGGACGGATTAAACGTCCGGGATTGGCTCTTCGTGGAAGACCATTGCCGGGCTATTGATTTGATTCTCGAAAGCGGGAAAATCGGCGAGACATATTGTGTTGGCGGGTTAACGGAAGAAATAAACAATCTGCAAATTGTCAAAAAGATAATCAGGATTCTCAAAAAGGATGAGTCAATAATCAGAATGGTGAAAGACCGTCCGGGCCACGACCGGAAATACGCCATCGACTGGTCAAAAATTCATCAGGAGCTTGGTTGGCAACCGATAAACGGATTTGACGTTTGGTTGGAGAAGACCGTCTTTTGGTATAAAGAAAACCAGTGGTGGTGGAGTAAATTAAAAAGCGGTCAATTTAAGAAATACTATGAGGAGCAATACCCGGATTTATGAAAAAACAAATACTTGCCACCGGTTTGTCAGGTTTGGTAGGGACAAGGATCAGAGAATTACTGGAGGATTCTTTTGAGTTTACTGATTTAAGCCTGGCCACAGGAGTAAATATCACCGATTCTGAAAGCGTAGAAAAGTCAGTCGGGGATTCGGAGGCTCGAGTCATTTTGCATATGGCGGCCAAGACTGATGTTGACGCTTGTGAGGATGATCAGGTTTTGGGTGAAGAGGGTGCGGCCTGGATGGTAAATGTAGGAGGGACGGAAAATATCGTAACGGCGGCTAAAAAGACCGGGAAAAGGGTTATCTATATTTCCACTGATTTCGTTTTTGACGGCACCAAAGAATTTTACACGGAGAAAGATTCCCCAAATCCGGTTAATTGGTATGCCCGGACCAAATATGAAGGAGAAAAGTTGGTCGCGGCTGCGGATATCAATTCGACGATTGTGCGGATTGCCTACCCATACCGTTCAAGTTTTTCCGAGAAAAAGGATTTTGTCAGACGGATAAAAGAAAAAATGGAAAAAGGGGAAGAAGTGAAAGCGGTGACCGACCATATTTTCACCCCGACTTTTATTGACGATATCGCTTCTGCCCTTAAATTGTTATTGGCAACTGATTTTCCGGGTATTTATCACGTTGTTGGCAGTCAATCCCTCTCGACGCTTGAAGCAGCCAACCTGATTGCGCAGATGTTTTCCCTAAAAGCTCGTATCACACCGGTCGTGAGAAGCGAATATTTCAAGGGAAAAGCTTTTAGGCCTTTTAAGTTACGGTTAAAAAATGATAAAATAGCTAAATTAGGCGTAAAAATGCGCCGGTTTGACGAAGGACTGGAAGAAGTTAAAAAACAACTTACTAAACAAGATAATTAATACCTGTCATGCTGAACTTGTTTCAGCATCTGATATCAAGGGGATCCCGAAACGAGTTCGGGATGATAAAAATATATGACTATCACTTTTATCGGACACGGATATGTAGGATTGGTTACGGCCGCGGTCTTTGCCGACCTCGGCAATACCGTCTGGGTGGTCGGCCATACTCCGGAAAAAATTGCCAATCTGAGAAAAGGAATAAGCCCTTTTTATGAACCGGGGTTGGAGGAGATGATCAAGCACAATCTTGAGGCGGGTCGGCTTCTTTTTACTTTAGACTACGGGGAAGCCGTAAAAGATTCAAAAATTATTTTCATTTGCGTCGGTACTCCTTCCAAAACAAACGGTGAAGCTGATCTTTCCTCCGTGTTTGCGGCGGCTAAAGAAATCGGGAAAAACTTAAAAAGTTATGCGGTGATTGCCACCAAGAGCACTGTTCCCATCGGTACAAACCGGAAAGTAGCGCAGATCATCAGAAAAATCGCCGGTAAGAAACTGACTTTCGATATTGCTTCCTGTCCGGAATTTCTGAAAGAAGGAAGCGCGATTGCCGATACCCAAAATCCGGACCGGATTGTGATTGGCGCGGAAAGCGAAAAAGCGCGTGAATTGCTTTTAGACTTACATAAGCCGATCGATGGTGAAAGAATTATCACCGGTATCGAAACGGCCGAAATGATAAAATATGCCTCAAACGCCCTTTTGGCTGCGAAGATATCATTTGCCAATGCCATCTCTTTCATTTCC
>JALHWS010000161.1 GCA_022866885.1 Candidatus Microgenomates bacterium
CATAAATTTCTCAAACCGGAAGGGAAATTGTTATTGGTTACCCAAGACGGTGAAGAAATCGACGATCTTTATCTTAAGCAAAACGTCAATATTTTAAAAATCGGCGATCTGGTTGCCTGGCCGGCCGATGAACTGGCAGAAAAAATTTTCAAGACAATTTTTTCCAGCAAAAGCGGAAAAATAATTGACGTCCGAAAAAAAGCCCAAAAAATCCAAGCGGAAATCCCCATTATAAAGTCCCTTCCGGAAGAAAATCTAAAACATCATCTTTTTAAACGAACTCCACTTCCCTCTTCCCAAGCGAAAATAAAAGCGACCACCAGAATAAATTTTATGCCAATATTCCTGACGCTGGTAATGGTAATTATATTCTCTTCCATCGCTTTAGCAGGATTTACTTATTTATATATCAAAGATTTGTCAAAAATTTTCAACAATTTCCAAACCCATCTGGCCACTTCAGATATCGAAGCAATCGGTAATGATTTCTCTCAAGCAAAAAAGAAAATCCAGTTGGGTAAGTCAGTTTACAATTTCGCTTACAATATCCTGATTCCTTTCCAGGAATTAAAAGCCGTTAAAGACATCGGGATAGTTTTCAGCTCTTCAAGCGAACTGATCACCTCCGGTGAAGAGGTGGTTGGTTATTTCCAAAAATTCAATCCTGTCAATGCCGGTTCTTTGACGGATTTTGAAATCACTGTCAAAAAAGTTGACAACCTCATCCTTTCACTTTCCCAAACTAAAAGCCGGCTAGACCTTGTTAGTCTCCCCTATTTTCCCAAAAGCACTTTTAATAATTTCCTGACGACTTCTTTGGATAAATTAATAACTCTGCGTCAACTTTTACCCATCGCCCAAAAAATCATCATCACCGACAAGAAAACCACTTATCTGGTCTTATTCCAAAACAATATGGAACTTCGTCCGACCGGCGGTTTCATCGGCTCATACGGGCTTCTCACTTTTGAAAACGGGAAAATAGCCGATTTCCAAATATATGACGTTTATGCCGCCGACGGCCAGTTAAAAGGTCACGTCGAACCGCCTCTTCCCATCAGGAAATACTTGAACCAGCCGAACTGGTTTTTAAGAGACAGCAACTTTGATCCGGATTTTGCCCTTTCGGCCAGTCAGGCGATTTGGTTTTTGGAAAAAGAGACCGGCCAAAAAGCAGACGGGGTGATCGGCATAAACTTAAATTTGCTCCTCCAGCTTCTCCGGGTCATCGGCCCGATCACTTTGCCGGATTTTAATGATGAGATCATTACCAGCGATAATTTTTATTTTAAAACCCAATCCTATTCCCAAAAAGACTTCTTTCCCGGCTCCAGCGCAAAAAAAGATTTTTTAAGCAGTCTTACCAAGGCGATGGAAATGAAACTGACAGCCAGGGAGGGGATACGCTACCTTGATATTCTGATTTCCCTTAAAAACTCCCTGGAAGAAAAAAACATTCTCCTGTACTCAACAGACGAAAACATTCAAAAGGAAATCGAAAAAGCGGGCTGGGCGGGAAGGATCTCGGTCGTCTCCTGTCTTGATAATTTTTCAAAATGTTTTCCAGATTATCTGTCAGTTAACGAAGCCAATTTCGGCGTCAATAAAGCCAACTATTTTATCGCCAAATCAACGGCCGTTGAAAAAAGGTTCAGCGTCAACGGCGACATCGTCAGCACGGTGACAATTTCTTATGAAAACAAAAGCCTTCCCAACCTGCTGACCGCCAGCCATTACCTGAATTATTTGCGTTTTTTTGTGCCAAACGGCAGCCGTTTGATGGGAGCGACCTTTAACGGGAAATTTATTGCTCCGGACAATATTGAAACTGTACTTTACGCCGGCGACAAAACCTCATTCGGTTTTCTGATTGATATCCTGCCTGACAGTCAGGCGATCGTGAAAGTTTCGTATCTTTCGCCAAAACAGATGACCAAAGAGGGGAGCGCCTACCAGTTATTTTTCCAAAAACAGGGAGGGGATAAGAATTCGCCGCTCATTATCTCCATCGTTTATCCGACGGGGATACTCATGAAACCGCTTAACTTCAAATCAACAGCCGGCCGCGATCAGGAGATTTACTACACCACAGACACTTCGGTTGATAGGATTTTTTCCTTAGAGGTTACCCAGTAATCCTTTCCCTTTATTGATAAATTCCTCTTGTTTAAAAATTTCCATTTCGCTGACAAAATCAGAGACTAGTTTTTTTCCGTTTTTATCCCCACAGCCGAGGACAAAGTAGCGCAGTATTTCAAAGTGAAATTGGTTTCTTTTCCCCTCGTTTCCGATTTGCAGCCAAAGTTGTTGAGTGAAAGGCGTTTTGACGATTTGGCAAACGGAGCTGTTTTGTTTATTGGTTAGATATTTTTCCAACCGGTTAGTCAAATTTGTCAAATACCCCTCCATATCATTTTGGTAGTCAAGATACTCCTTATCGCTTTGCCAGTTTTCTCCGGTTTTATACTCATCCTCGAAAAAATGGATTTCCGAAGTTTTATAGTTGGGAATCGGTTTAGTCACCAATTCAATCCGTCCCGGCTCATTCGGCAAGTTAAAAGTAATGAGCGTATCCATTGTCAAACTGGCTGTCTCAAAATCCAGATCCGTGTCTATAAACGTATACAGAAGATTGGTTAAAGCTTTGGGGAGGAAAGCAATCTGGCTTAAATGGCTGATGATCATGTCTTTAAGAAAAAGAGCCTGATTGCGACTCCGTTGATTATCGCCGATGAGATAGCGCCTGTTTCGTAAAAACTGAAGGGAAGGGGATTCCGGGATGCCCAAGATCCGCAAAACCCCTAAGGTTTGGGAAAAATTTATTTTGACCAGATAATCAATTTTCAGTTTAGTGATCTTTTCGATTTGGGAAACGGCATATTTTATGCCCATCAGATGACAGGAGTTACTGAGATACGCACTCTCACTGCCAACCTGCGGCAAATCAATGGACGTACCCCGGGGGATACTGGTAATCCTTAACTTTTTTTGACTTGGGATGATTGAGAAAATATGGATGGCGTCACAGCGGGGATTTTTGTCGCCGCGACGTCCGTCAAGACCGAGCAGTAAAATATTGACCGGTTTAGTAAGTACAGGTTTCAAAGTAACCGTAGGGGATAAAGAAGGTATGGAAGGAGAAGTTGAGATTGAGGGAATATTGGTTGCAGTTTTACTAGCCGGAGAAAAATAAAGCCATTTGATTACGGTTAGGGAGACAATAAACATGATAGCGGTGACGGCGATTATCAGTCCGAATTTCTTTTTCATAAAGCAATTATGAAACAAATATAATCTTATTGACTTCAAAAGGGAAGCCCGGTACAATACACTAACTGTTTATGGAAAAAATTGCCTTAAAAGCTGATTCCCGAAAAATTGTTGGCCGTAAGGTCAAAACACTCCGAAGGGAAGGACTGATTCCGGCCAGTGTCTATGGAAAAGATTTTCAGTCACAGTCGATCGTTTTGAATTTGAAGGAATTTCAATCCGTCTTTGCCAAAGCCGGCGAGACGGGTCTGGTTGACCTTCAACTGGAAGGGAAAGGTCTGCCGGTTCTTATTCATACTCTTCAATATCATCCTGTCACGGGACTGCCGCTCCATGTCGATTTCTACAAAGTCAATTTGAAACAGAAAGTGACTGCTAAAGTGCCTCTGGTTCAAATTGGCGAATCACCGGCGGTTAAAGATAGAATCGGTGCGCTATTGACGCTTTTGACTGAAATTGAAGTAGAAGCTTTACCGGCAGATTTACCGGACAAGATCGAAGTGGATATTGCCAAGCTGTCAGCTATTGATCAGGCCATTAAGGTCCAAGATTTGAAAATTCCAAGCGGAGTTAAAATTCTTGCCGACGTCAATTTAGATATAGTTAAGATCGGCTCTCTTGTTTCTAAAGAAGCAGAAAAGATGGTAAAAGAAGAAGCGGAGAAAGCCGCCGCGACTGCCGCCGCGACTGCCACCACGGCAGAAAACGTCCTTTCCGAAGGGGTAAAGAAAGAAGAAGCCGCTCCTTCATCTTCGGAAAAGAAAGCCGCCGCTCCCGAAGCCAAAAAATAACTTCCATATACAAGAGATTGCCACGTCGCTTCGCTCCTCGCAATGACATGAGATTTTTATTCTCCCAAGAGGTTATTCCCGATATTTGCTGAAGGATTTTCTTTGGTGACGGTTTTCAGATAAGCGGTACTTTTTTCCCGGTCATTGAGAAGGTAATATAAAACCGCCAATTTCATTTTGGCGTAAGTATAATCCCCAAAAACTCCTTCGAGTTTTTCCCAATTTTCCGCTTCTTTTTTGATTTTTTCTCTTTTGGAAACAAGATTGTTCCAAGTTTGGGCCGGAGCTGATTGTTGGCCAAGCGTTTTCGAGTCGGAAAGAGAGGGGACTTTATAAAATAATTGGGCCAGTTGATATTCTTTTTCAGCCGCCTTTTCGTTTACCGTTAAGTAATTTTGCCCCAATTCTTCATGGAAACGGCTGGTGAACGGTTGGGCCAGAATCTTATTTTTCAACCGTTCTGAATTGTCCATTTTAACAAAGAAGGAATAGTGAAGATTAACGCCGGTTATAGTCAGCAACAAAGACCAGAGGATGACTGCGGAAATTCTGCGGTTAAAATGCGGGAATTTAACAAGCTTCATATCTTCATCTTCCATTATATTAAGGGGCATGATCTTTAAGCAAGAGTGGAATTTCCTATTGACGGAAAACAAAATTTAGCGGAAAATGATATTAATGAAAACCGGCTGCCCGAAATTAAAAGGAATTTTATTGTTATTTTTTGGTATCTTATTCGTATTTCCCCGACAAACTTTTGCCGAGGAAGGGGCTTCCATTTCCGCTTCCGTGACTGCTTCACCGGTTAATAATCAGGTAAACCAATTGCAACTTTTGAACGAGTCAACCCCTTCATCGCAGTCAGCCATAAATTTTGAGGCCCAAGCTTCCCTGAAGACTATGGTTTCCCGGATTAAGGCCGCTTCGGCAAGACTGGAAAATATCACTAACAGGATTGCCGCCCGGATGGAAATAATGAAACAGCAAAATTACAGGGTTGCCAACCGGGACATCCTGCTTTTAAACATTTTAAAAAAGGATTCGGCAAAGTTAAAGGAAGAAATCCCAAAATTTATTATTGCCTGGGAAAATTTCCAACAAAACTCAGATACGAAAAAAAATTATCCGGCCTTTCGCAAACAAATCATTGTTATTATTAATTTATTGAAGTCAATTGATACCCAGCAGAAAAAATTAGTCGGTAATCTCAAATTATATAGTCCGCCGTCAGCAGTTCCGACCAAAAAGCCGACTCCAACGCGTAAACCGACACCGACAAAAATTCCAACACCGACCAAAAAGCCGACGGTGACGCCAAAAATATGAACGAACAAACAAACCCAAACGGTTACACCAGTAACGTTTCTTTAAGCGACGAGCAGGTTAATTTAGGTCAAGACACCCCAGCATCTCCGCCGGTAGCGGAAACGACCGTTGTCGTTTCGCCTTTGAGAAGAGGACCACCAAAGTGGTTCTATTTTATATTCCTCCTTGTACTGGTGGCTTTTATCGTCGTAACGGCAATTTTGATCATTACCTTAAATAACAAGCAATCAGGCGGGAAAACCGCTGAACAAAAACCTTCGTCACAAACGGAAATAACTGCCACTCCGACTAAAGAATTGAGTCCCACTCCAAGTGTGCCTCAAGTTGATCCGGCGATTTTGAAGTTAAACCAATTAGATTCTTCTGATGAATTGGCAAATATAGAAACTGATACTAAGGGTACGGATTTGACGTTTATAGAAGACAGCTTGTCTGCGCTGGACAGTAAAATAGGATCTACCTCCGGTAGATGAAGTTCGAGAGTTTTTTAAGCGAATATCCGATTGCGGTACTTCCCCCCAAAATTACCCAAAGTAAATCATTCGGTCCGGTAGCCGGAATTTCAGCGGTTGTTACTCCGCCTTTGGTGGTATTTTGTCCACCTTTGGTTGTATTTTGTCCGCCATAAAAAGCTGAAAGAGTAGGAGAAGGCATGGAAGTAGGTGAGATTTTATAAACAGCAGACGGAGTCAAAGTAGGTGTAATTTTGGGTGGAGTGGTCAAAGACGTAGACTTCATGAAAGGGAAAAACTGGCCAAGACGGGAACGCAGCGCCACCGCAATCCGTCCGCTTGAAAGGATGACGATGACGATAAAGATAAAACCCAAAAAGACTAAAATTATTCTGCTTGATGACATAATTAAATTAAGTTGGCCTATAATAGACGATTTAAGGCAATCTGTCAACCTTTATGGTAAAATTGGTCTTTTA
>JALHWS010000162.1 GCA_022866885.1 Candidatus Microgenomates bacterium
ATTTTTTATGAAGAATCGCCGTCACCAGTCCTACTGCCGGGCCTACATCCCGTACCTCCGGTTCGCCAATGATATTGGCGGGGGGTAAATTCGGCAGTTGAGCACTAATCAGCTTTGTATGCTGAAGGCTCGTGGCAACATATATATCATTCCAGGAAAAATCCGGTACCAGCCGGTCAACCGCCAGCTGTAAAGTTGATTTATCTCCAACTACCTTTTCAAATTGTTTGGGGGAACTTTTCCGAGACAGCGGCCAAAGCCTTGTTCCTGTTCCTCCGGCAAAAATAACTGCTTTCATACAAACTTTCTACTTTTTTTCTAATGATTTCCTTAAATACTTTCTTTGAAAATTTTTCAGCGTTTGCCCGGCATACTTCCGGACGATACTTACGCTTTTGACTTTTATGTAAAACGGCAACTAATGATTTTTCCGTCAAATCCGCATACAACTCACCGGTTTTACCAGGAATAACTGTTTCTTTCACTCCGCTTCCGGAGAAAGAAATAACCGGCTTACCGCAAGCTTGTGCTTCCACCGCTGCCAAACCGAAATCTTCACTTCCGGGACAAATAAGAGCCTTACACTTCTGATAATAACAGCATAATTTCTCATCTGTCAAATTATCGCAGATTATTTGGACGTTTTTTCCGGCCAATTTCTTCAATCTTTCCAAATCCACTCCCCCACCGATAATCTTCAATTTCCAGCCGGTTTGGTTAAATGCCCGGATGGCGTAATCGATTTTTTTGTAAGCAACGAGACGGGAAACGATTAAATAATAATTTCCGCCACCGTCCTTTTTTCGCGGTTTGAATATTTCTGTTTCCACCGGCGGATAGATCACTTCTGCTTGCCTGTGGTAAATCTTTTTGATTCTTTCTTTCACCAGACCGGAAACAGCCAGGTAATAATCCGGACGGTGGGCGCTGATCTGATCCCA
Organism: Candidatus Microgenomates bacterium; assembly: GCA_022866885.1. Taxonomy (GTDB): domain Bacteria; phylum Patescibacteriota; class Microgenomatia; order 2-02-FULL-39-11; family 2-02-FULL-39-11; genus JALHWS01. The sequence continues at coordinate 942 of JALHWS010000162.1, forward strand.
TTTCCGAAGACGGTTTACGGCTATCCCCATAAACAACCGGACAAACGGGTTGAAAAACCCTCTGCCCGGCTCATCTTTGTAATCTTCGTAACCGCTCCAAAGATATCTGGTAGGCGTCAAACAATAGCAGATATGGAGGGTTGAGGGTTTGGTCATGACTACTTTCGCGTCTTGTGAAGTGACGGACAAAACCACGTCAAAATCATCGAAATTAAATGATTCAAAAGCATAGGGAGTAACCAGCGGCAGCATTTCGTGCTTTCCCCGGAAAAATGCGACTTTGTTTAAAAAGGAAGTAACCACTTTAAAACTCCCGGCCCAGGGAGCTCCTTTTTCATCGTATACACTCGTATAAAGTGGCGCTTCCGGCCAAATTTCATGAAGAACGGTCAAGACTCTTTCTGCCCCGCCGATTTTATTAACCCGATCGTACACAAAGGCAATTTTCATAGGTTTTTAAGGTTTCCCAAGCCGTATCCGACCATTGGTAATTATAGACAATCCTTTCCGCCTCCTGGACTTTCTTCTGATAAATGTCTTTTGGATAATCTAAAACTTCCAGGATTTTTACGGCGATATTTTCCGCCTTTTCCGGATTAAAATATATTAATTTGTTTCCCCAAATTTCCTTAAAAACGGGAATGTCCGATACTACCGGCAGACAACCGCAGACTAAAGCTTCAAGATTGGGCAATCCGAAACCTTCCATGAGAGACGAAAACACCAAACAGCGGGCAGAGGAATACAGGTTAATCAGTTCCCTATCGTTGGCGTGGCCGTAAAAAACGACTTTTTTGGTCAATTGCTTTTTCTGGACATATTTTTTCAGTCTCGGATAAAAATAATGATCATCGCCGGCTAGGACCAACCTGACGTCATCTGTTTTCACCAAAATGGAAAAAGCATCGATCAGTTTTTCCAGATTTTTATGGGGATAGGCATTACCAACATATAAAATGTATTGGAAAGAATAATAATTTTGTCTTTTTTGTTGATTGGCAATTTTTAAGAAATTTTCATCAAGAGCATCGGGACTAACGGTTATTTTTGACCCAACGACGCGATAATGACTGATAATCTCATCCTTTGTCGTTTGGGAAATCGCCATGATCGCTGCGGCGCGTTTTATCCCGATTTTCATGATGATCCGGTAACCTAACCTCTTTATCTTATAAAAAATCGGGTGTTTTGTGCTTGCTTTGCCGGTGTCGAAATGATCAACGATCAGGTCATGAACAGTCAGGATAAATTTTCCCGGATACAAAACCGGAATACTGAAATAAGGGATGTGAACCAGGTCTAACCGGTCTTTTGACAATATAAAGGGCATTACCAACTGTTCTTTAAGCGAATGCCAGGGAATATCCAGCAGTTTTTTTTGCCAATGGCCCTTCGGCGGTTTAAAAGAACGGAAATCCTTACCGGTCAGGTAAACCAGATATTCGTTTTTTTTGTCGATTTTCGCCAGATTTGGGATGAGATTTCGTAAGTACCTGCCTACCCCGGTCTGGCTGTATAAACGGGCATCAATCCCTATCCGCATGTTATTGCACCTTTCGTAATGTAAAATGTTCGGCAGTTTGTATCCCTTTCAAAACGAGGAAAGTCTGGAAACGGGGATATTTTTGCAGATAATGCTTCCGGTAAAAAATGCGCATCACTTCAAACCTCGCCCGGCTGGCCAAAAGTCTGGTTTTCCGGTCGGCTGGAGAAATCCCGCGGGAGTGTTTTTTTATCCCGCTGGAAATGCCTTTGAAATGGGTGATTTCCGTTTCCGGATTGAAAACCACCTGCCAGCCTTTTTCTTTTATCCGGTAGCAAAAATCCAGATCCTCTCCGTACCAGAAATAATCCTCATCCAGCCAATTTACCTTCTCCCCTGCCCTTTTTCTGATGAACATAAAAGCCCCGACGCAACTGTCAATTTCATGTATTTTATCCAAATCCCGGTAACCTAAATGATAACCGTCAAAAAGCAGACTCTTAGGAAATAATTTGGACAAACCTGAAAAATGACAAAAAGCATTCCACGGAGTGGGAAAACCGCGGTGACAGGCATCATCCAGGGTTTTATCAGGTAGAAGTACTTTACAGGTTGCCACCCCAATTTTGCCATTTTTCTCCATCAGATTAAACATCACTGTTAAAGTATCCTTTTGCAGTAAAGTGTCGGGATTTAACAAAAGCACGTAATCGCCGGCGGCTTTTTTTATCGCCCGGTTATTGGCCTTGGCAAAACCGACATTCCGCCGGTTTTGGATGAAAACGACATCCGGCCTTTTCTTTTTCAAAAAATTTGCCGAGTGATCTGAAGAAGCATTGTCGGCAACTATGATTTCCAGCTTATCCTGCGGGAAACTGCTTTTTTTCACTGATTCCAAACATTTGTATAAAAAGTCGCCGGTATTGTAATTGACGATAATGATTGAAAGACTGATTTTATTTTCCATGAGCCGCCTCCTCATAAATCCGGTCTAAACTGCCGGCTATCGTCTTCCAGTTGAATTTTTCCGCCACTAATTTCCGGCCGTTTTCCCGCAGTTGCCTGTACAGTTGTTTATCCGTCAATAATTTGACTATTCCCCGGGCTAATTCTTCGTTGGAATCGAAGATCAAAGCATGCATGCCGTGCCTGGCTCCCAGACCTTCGATACCGGTCGGAGTAGTCACTACCGGTAAACCGGTGGCCATCGCTTCCAGTATTTTATATCGGGTGCCGCCGGGCCCGTAGATCGGCGCCAGCATCACGTCGGACTTGGTATAAGCTTCACGGATATCGTTAATATCCGGTGAAACGGTAATTACCGAAGAAGAGTATTTAATGATTTCTTTTGACGGAGAACGACCAACGATCCAAAGTCTGGCTCCCGGAAATTTTTTCTGGATAATCGGCCAGATTTTTTTCACCAGGATGGCTACCGCTTCACGGTTTTGCAGCCACTTGAAATGTCCCACAAAAAGGATGGTTTTGGCTGATTTTTCTCGGTGTATCGGTTTTTCCTTAAAGAAATCGGTATCCACTCCGTTGGGGACCAAATCCACGGTCAAGGACGGTATTAACCGCTGCATTTCTTTTTTGTCCGCTTCAGACATGGCCACCACCCGGCTGGCTTTTTGCCAATAATTTTTTTCCCAGCGGTGGATTTTGGAAACGTCAAAATTCATCAATTGTTTGAGAAGAGGGGTGGTAATTGTTTCCGTGTAGTGTTTATAGACCAGGTATTCGATAGTCTGTTCTACCAGGATGGTCGGGATGTGATTTTCGGGAATGTTCGGCATGACATAAAAAGTCTCCGCGTGGATCAGGTCAAAATGCTCTTTAGCTATCGCTTTTTCGATCGCTTCTTTTACCTGATTTTTCAGGTACATGCAAACTACAAGAGGGTAAAAAGTGACCGCGGAGAGGAAAAGGCTTTTTATCGACCAGGGCGGCCTTTTCATAAAAACATGAACCTCACGGCAATATTTCAGGAGTTTCGGGATATACTCTTTCTCTTTTTCGTTTCGGATAAAGGAGAAAAGGGTTATCTGGTGTTTAACCGATAAGTTCTTCAGGAGATTATAAGTCCTTATCTGTCCTCCGGACAGAAGAGGGTCAGGCAAATATGGGGTCAGCATCAGTATTTTCATGGGATATCCTTAAATTACTTGGGAAGCATATCGTCCGGCACCAGCTGGATAATGACGTATTTGTCCGTCTTTTCGATCAGCTTATATTTTCGTTTCACCGGGTCTTCAATCAGGGCTTCTTTAATAAGTTGATTCGTCAGGTCGTCAAAATTGACGCTGACGTAGTATTGGGCGCCTCTTTTTATCATATTATCGATATCATCCTGCATGACCGGCCAGCCGGATCGGTTAGTCTGGTACAGGAAAGCCGTATCGCCGTTATAAGGGGCAATCACCAAAACATGATTGTTGGTTTTTCTTTCCACCGCTTGTCCTGCTTCAACAATCTCCGGATGATTGATGTTATAAAAATCCCTTATCTGGTACCAGCCGAACATTTCCATAAAAACAAATACCACTAAGATCAATCCGTAAATTTTCCATTTTGAAAATTTTTCCGTTTCCAAATCCAATAAGTAACCGATGCCCCGGGCGACAAAAACGGCGATAATCGGGATGGTCATTATCTGGTAATAATCATGGCGGACATTGCCGGTAGCCACCACCGTGACGTAAAGAAGCATCGCGATGCCCCAAAGATAAAAAAACCAGTTTTCTTTACCCTTGCGGTAAATTATTCCCAGAACCAGGAAGACAGCACCCCAATAACCCAAAATCAACTTAGACAGCCTTTCGGCAAAAAGCCAGTAGAAAAAAGCGCCTTTGAAACGGATGCCGTCGCCGTTGAAAAGCCACATATTGGCCGGAATCCCTTCAGGAAACTGGCTGATCCACTGCCGCCACTGAACGAAAGGAATGAAAGCGGCGGCGAAATATAATCCTAAACCGATCACAGATTTTATGGAAATACCGAAGCGTTTGAAATACAAATAAGCCATCGGCAAAAACCAAAAAGCGGCAAAAGGTTTGATAAGAAGCGAGACGGCCGTAAAAACAAAAGAAAGGGGCAGATATAGCCATTTCCCCGTATCGCTCAACCATTTGTCAAAGAAATAGACCATGCCGAGCAGATTAAATACCAGATAAGGTTCCGGTAAAATGACTCTGGTATAAAAAAGGTTATAAGGCAAGACCGCGTAAACTGCCGAGGCGATAAACGCTTCCCTTCGGCCCAGATATTTTCTGACAATCAAAAAGAGTAAAACGACTGAACCGAGTGTCGCCAGTATCGAAGTCATCCGGCCGGAAAAATCGATATTGTAACCGACAAATATCTTGTCGACGATAACTGAGGCAAAGTTATAGAGAGGAAACTCCACCATCCGCAGTCCCTTGGGATTATCTTTACCTGAAGCCACGTTAGAAAGGTCGTCATAAACCGGGTATAACAAATTCACTCCGTGCTTGACGTAATTTCGGGTAACGCTTGAAGTATCCGCCTGGCGCCACGAATGCCAATCGGCCAAGGGAGTGTTGATTTTATAAAGCCTTAAGGTAAAAGTCAGGGTTAAAATCAGTATCAGGAAGAAAAAGTCGCTTCTTAAAAATCTAGCGGTTCTTTGGACAAATGTTTTTTTGAAATCGGCAAAGCCGGGCATTACCGGCGGCGGGTTATTCGGTTTCCCTTTTTTCAGGTAATTAATACCGCCGAGAATAAATCCCACCGTTGCCCAAAAAAGGAAAGCCACTTTTGATGATTCAAATACATCAATATAAACCGCATTAACCAAAAGACCGAATAACAATCCTCCTAAACCAACCGCCAGGCTGAAAATGATCGGGTCACGGAGAATCATTAAATTACGCCAGACATAGTAAAGGATAAATAATAAAATTCCGTAGAAAGCCGCAAAACCCAAC
>JALHWS010000163.1 GCA_022866885.1 Candidatus Microgenomates bacterium
AGCTTTGTCACCGTCTTTGAGCGTCTCGATTTTTCTGGTATCCATCCGGATGGTGGCATAAAATTTCAGAGCCAGTCCTCCGGGAGTCGTCTCGGGATTACCAAACATGACACCGATTTTTTGCCGCAACTGGTTGGTGAAAATGGTAATCGTTCTTGATTTGGAAATGGCTCCCGTCAGTTTCCGAAGAGCCTGAGACATCAGACGCGCCTGTAAACCCATCATCGAATCACCCATCTCGCCTTCGATCTCCGCCCGGGGAACCAAAGCGGCGACTGAATCAATAACGACTAAATCAATTCCGCCTGAACGGATAAGAGTCTCGGCAATTTCCAAAGCCTGCTCACCGGTATCCGGCTGGGAAACTAACAAATCGTCAAGTTTGACGCCGATTTTTTCCGCCCAGATGGAATCCAAGGCATGTTCGGCATCGATAAAGGCGGCTACCCCGCCGGCTTTTTGGACTTCGCTGATAATGGAAAGCGTCAAAGTGGTTTTGCCGGAGGCTTCCGGGCCGAAAATTTCAATAATTCTTCCTCTTGGTACGCCGCCGACACCAAGGGCCATATCAAGCGCCAGCGAACCGGTAGAAACAACGTCAAGGCCGCCTCTGGCGGCGTTTTGGTCGCCCAGTTTCATGATTGAGCCGCGGCCGAATTGCTTCTCAATCTGCTCCATCGCCAACTTGACTGCCTGAAGTTTGGGATTAACTGTATTTGCAGCCATAATAAAATCCTTTCATTGGGGCAGGAAATTTATATCATTTTGGCACAAGGAGTGATAAAATACAAGATATCAACGCGGTGTAGTTTATGTTTCGTCCGGGGATTGGCGCAGTTGGCTAGCGCGCACGCATGGGGTGCGTGAGGTCGGCAGTTCAAATCTGCCATCCCCGACAAAAGAATGGCGCAGTTTCGTCCAGAGGACGACCAGTTCCTTAAAAGTTATATTTAGTTCGTGTATCCCTTAGAATGGGTAATGACTTTTACAAAATCCAATTTAGCTATATCAAGAAGAGAAGCTATTGGTACATTACCACTTACTATTTTAAAGTTGTCGTTGACAGCTATAATTTCCATACCAAAATCTTTTAATGTATTTATTGCTTCTTGAGGTTCAATAGTAAGGTATAATTCCAAGCTTATAATTTTTCCGTTAACAATGTCGATATTTTCATTTTTTGCTGTCTTTAAATAATCCTTATTATTTTTATAATCATCGAGTATCCCCCATAATTGCGATTGCATTTTACGATATTCTGTAGGAATTTTTGTTTTATCGTATTGTTTGGGAACTGGTTGTTCGGGAACTTGTTCGTATCTTTTGGATCGATTTTGTACAAAAAAGAAGAATAATAAAAATATAATAACTATCGAAGTTACAGATAGAATTAGTTTTCTGTTCCTGGAGATATTTGCAAATAGCATATTCTATTACTCAATAAATTATATCATTTTTCTTTCGGACAATAACAGACTCCGCGCGTGGTGCCTAATTTTTTGATGAAATTTCCTTCGATAAGTTTTTTCAAGTCATAGTGTAAGGTGCTTGTGGGAACTTGGACGAAGCGTCTTTTGAGGAAATCAAAAGAAACCGTCCCGTGGTCTTTGATGATGGCCAATATTTCCCCTCTTCTTGGAAGAAGTAAATCTTCCGGTGTTTCTGTTGTGTATTCCTTTATATTATCCACCGCAATTTCCGCCTGCGTTGACAAGGCTTCCAGAAAAAATTCGACAAAAGGGGTGATGTCTTTTTTTTCGATTGCCAAAAGATCGTAATAGGTCTGACGGTGATCATCCAGATATTTTTCTAAACTGACCAGCCCCCGGAAATCAAAACCGTCCTTTTTAAGCAAAAATGTGGCAATTAATCTCCCCACCCGGCCGTTTCCGTCTATAAAGGGATGAATTTTCTCAACGGCAAAATGGACGACCGCCGCATTTGCCGGAGATGATTCTTGAGTAGAACTAGCTAAAGATATTAAGTCATTCAATAGCTGAGGAATTTGTTGTGACATCGGCGGCAGGTAAATAGCAACTCCGGCCTGGTTAAAAATGGCTGACGGTTCTGTCCTAAAATTGCCCGCCTCCGGCGAAATTCCATCCATTACTCGCCTATGAAACTCTAATATAAGTTTTTTGGATAATTTTTCGCCAATGCTTCCGGCATAAATTTTGCGAAAGCTATTTAAGATGTTGAAGATTTCTTTCTTTGCCAGATTATCCGGTTGCCGGTTAAGATTGAGATGATCAATATCCTCCAACTTCAATTTATTACCTTCGATCCTCGCGGAAAAGAGGGAACTTCGAAGAAACGACCGGCGCCGCAGATTTTCTTCGATATGAGGCAGTTGCGGCAGTAAATCGATTACTTTTCTCAAAACCTCCAGCTGCTGCAGGTATTTTACGATAATCGGGGTTTTGCGGTAAGTGTAATTAATTTCCATAGCAAACAAATCTTAGCAGATATTGGAAGATATTGGAAGATGTTAGAGGATGTTAGAGAATATTAGACTAATTGGACCTAATTTGGGATAAAAAACATCAGCGTTTCGGAGATTGCTTTTTGGCCCTGGATTTCTGGGCGAAGCCGGCCATATGGCGCTGTTTGGTCCGCGGATCGCGCATCAGATAGCCTTTTTTCTTAAGTAGTGGGCGGAATTTTTCGGTATCGACTTTTATTAAGGCTCTGGAAAGACCGTGGATGAAAGCGCCTAATTGACCTGAAAGGCCGCCGCCGGAAATGATGGCGGAAATGGCAAACCGGCCTTGGGTATTGGTGGTTCTCAAAGGTTCAAGATATAATTTGGGGGCGATCTGGCCGGGAAAATAATTTTCGATCGGGCGGCCATTAATCACAATATCTCCTTTTTTAATCTCTTTTTCTTTCAAAACAACCTTATCTTCCGTCACGTAAAGCCTAACCCTGGCTGTCCCTTCCCTTCTTCGTCCGACTGCCTGATAAAAAGAAGGCTGCTTCGGGGTTTTTTCTGCAACTTTTACTGGTTTGGTTTTGATGACTTCTTTCTTAGCCATAATTATTTAAATTTACTTTGATAAGGGTGTTTTTCGTCCGAATAGATATAAAGCCTTTTGAGCATCAGCGCCCGCAGCTTGTTTTTCGGCAGCATCCCGGAAACAGCTTCACGTATAATCCGGGTCGGGTTTGTTTTTAAGACTTCAGCAAAAGTCTTTCTTTTCAACCCTCCCGGGTAACCGGAGAAATGCTGGTATTCTTTTTGTTTGTTTTTTTTGCCGGATACCGACACTTGACCTGCATTGACAACCACCGCATAATCCCCACAGTCAAGATGCGAAACGAAGTACGGTTTGTCCTTGCCGATCAGTTTTTGGGCAATAACCGTTGCTATCCGGCCTAAAGTTTTGCCCTCAACATCAAAAAAATGCCATTCTCTTTTGATGTCTTTTATGCTTGTCGGTTGCGTCAATTTCATGACTTTTTCTCCAGTTTCACCGGTTTGACCGGCGCTTTTTTCTTTTCTTCCTCTGTCCATTCCAGGATTACTTCCTCACTTCGGTCACCCTGCCTCTGGCCAATTCTTCTCATTCTCAAGTATCCGCCTATTCTTTCTTTAAAAAGCGGGGCGATTTTGGTAATCAATTTATCGCTGATCTCTTTTTTGGTCAAAAAAGAAGTCAACTGGCGCACGCTGGAGGTGGTTCCTTCTTTTGCCTGGGTCACCAATTTCTCGGCCAGGCCTCTAATTGCCTTAGCCTTGGCCACTGTCGTCTTTATCCGGCCGTGAATAATCAAAGAGGCAATCAGACTCCTAAATAAAGCCTTCCGCTCTTTGATATCCCGATTCAAATGTCTGCCGAATACCTGGTGACGCATATGTTTTTAGACTAGACTGTCAGGGCAATCCCTTTTTCCCGTAAAACGTCTTCAATACTGGTAATCGATTTGGTACCAAGATTTTTTATTTTGTATAATTCTTTCTTCGGTGTCCCCAAAAGCTGGCCGACTGTATCTATTCCGCCGTTATGTAGAGCATTAACAATCCTTGTGGGTAGATCCAGTTCTTCAAGAGTCATTTTCAAAATCTCTTCAGAGATTGCAGGTGTCACCGCTACGCTTTCTGCGGTTTTGGCTTTAGGCTCATAAACCTGAAGGAAATAAGAAACCAAGGTCCTCGCGCCTTCCTTCATCGCCTCATATGGAGTGATTGTCCCGTCTGTCCAGATTTCCAAAATCAGCTTGTCCAGATTGGTCATCCGGCCAACCCGGGTCGCTTCAACTTTGTAGTTGACTCTGATTACCGGACTGAAAAGGGCATCAACGATAATCGTATCCAATTCTTTTTCTTTTTCTGATTCTTCAGTGGTGACATAACCGTATCCCTGTTCAAGCGTCAGTTCCATATTTATCTTGGCTTTATTGGAAGTCAACTCTCCCAAGTAAAGGTCTTTATTTACCACTTCCGCCTCTGTCGTTTCCAAATCTCCGGCGGTGATTTTTGCCGCACCTTTCATTATCAAAGTCGCTTTCGCCGGTTTGTCGCCGGTTAACTTGAAACGGATTTTTTTGATATTCAAAATAAATTGGATGATATCTTCTTTAAGTCCGGGTAAAGTGGAAAAGGGATGCTTCACGCCTTCTATTTTGACTTTAGTGACAGCAGCTCCTTTGAGTGAAGTCAAAAGCACCCTTCTCAGACTGTTGCCAAGGGTATGACCGTATCCCTGTTCCAGCGGTTCAATCACAAACATGCCGTAATTGGTTTCTTCAACTTCTTTCTTAACGGTAAATTTTGGCTCAATCATAAAATTTTCCTCCTTAACGTGAATAGAATTCAATAATAAGCTGTTCGTCAATACCTTCTGTTATGTCTTCCCTTTTGGGTAAACAAAGAACTTTCCCAAGCGGTCCTTTTCTTTCTAACCAGGCCGGTAAATTGGGATTTTTTTCTTCCAAAAGCTTTTTGACCACCGGCATTTCCAGAGATTTCTGTTTATAACCGACAACCATTCCCGGTTCGACTAAAAATGAGGGAATATTGACTCTTTTTCCGTCAACCAAAACATGGCCGTGAGAAATGTATTGCCTGGCGGAGGCCCGGGTTGGTGCCAGATTTAACCTGTAAAAAAGATTATCCAGCCTTTTTTCAAGCATAATCAAAAGAGCATCACCGGTATTGCCTTTTTCCCTCGAGGCGATTTCAAAATACCGATGAAATTGTCTTTCCAAAAGACCGTACATTCTTTTCACTTTCTGTTTTTCCCGAAGTTGAAGACCGTAAT
>JALHWS010000164.1 GCA_022866885.1 Candidatus Microgenomates bacterium
GCTGAAACTGCTCAAACGCGCCCGCGACTTTGCCCAGGTAAAAAGCAAGGAAAATATTGACGAGGAAGTACTGGCCGAGGCTTTTTCCCTTTTGGAAATAGACCACCTGGGACTGGATGACAGCGACCGGAGGTTTCTCAAAGCTTTGATCGAAAAACATGGCGGCGGCCCGGTCGGAGTAGAGACTATGGCGGCAACACTTTCGGAGGACATCGGTACGATTGAAGAAGTTCTCGAACCTTATCTCATGCAAATCGGTTTTCTCAAACGCACTCCCCGCGGGAGGCAAGCCACCGAAAAAGCCTACCAGCACCTCAAAATAAAACATGCTTCCCAAGTCAAACAGGAAAAATTAATCTGATATGGCTAATACCAGTCCGGATACTCTGCAATCTTTCGAAACAAGACAATTTGCTGCGGTTGGCGAGCAAGTAAAAAAAATATATATTGATTGGCTAACAGATGCATTAACTACCTGTGCCTGCTACCAGCATCCTTATGGACAACTTATCCCATCAGGCTATACTGGTGAAGGAACAGTCATCCTTGATAAGCTTGGAGAGAAGTTAACCGAAAAAGGAGCGCAGGTTGATTTCGTGGATTTTAGAGATGAGAAACAGGTAGTTGCCGAATGTGCCAAACTGATAAAACAACTTCAAGCTGATTTTCCTCGAGTTTCCCCGGATGAACTTAGTGGTTTTACTGCAGAACCCATGGATGAAAAAACATTATCGAATCCTGTAATTGCCGTCAAGGGCTTTACTACTCTTTTGGCAATCTCAAATACTGCGGGTCCAAACAGACAACAAGCTCAGGAACTGATCAAACAGATCCAAGACTTATATTCCCCTGAGGATACAAGACGAAAACCGGTTCTTATTGTTGACTCTGACGAAAATGATGTCCAAGTAGATTTTGATAAAAATAAACCTAAACCTTTTCCCCATAAATTACCTTTTGGAAAACTTGAAGCAGTAGCTCCGGCCGCTTCCACTCTGGCGGCAAAAATCTTCACGATAATGAATAGATATCTTGAACCCGGCTACAACGAAAATCCCCAACTAGTAATATTAAGTATAAGTCCTGAATATGCTAAATTAGCCGATATGACAGTCGAGGTATTAAAAGAAGAAAAAATTATCAATCCTTGGTTTATTGAAGGAGAACGTATCCGACTCGCAAGTGATTTATCAAGTATCCGAGATGAGGCCGTTGAAAAGAAAGCAAATAATATAAATACGATTTTTGGGTATTCCTACTTAGATCCAGTAATGATATCTAACCTGGAACAATTACCTTCTTTAGGAGTACATGCATTGGTTCTTACGGACAATAATTTGAATCCCGACCTAAATCGCTTACTTGAAATTCCTGGAGTAGTAAAATATTCGCTCGACTAATTTTATTATCTTTTTATCTGACTTTGGCCCCACAGTGAGGGAATCTTATCTTCTTTGAGATAGGCAAAAGCTGAGGCGGCGGCGCGGGCTCCTAAGCCCACTGCCGTTGCGATTTGTTCTATGGATAATCCGCTTTTTACCAGATCGCCGGCGGCAAAAACACCGAGAATATTTGTCTCCAGCCTCTCATTTACTTTGATATACCCTCCACCGTTGATCTCTACACCAAGCGGGATGATAAGGGCTGTCCCC
>JALHWS010000165.1 GCA_022866885.1 Candidatus Microgenomates bacterium
ATTTGTTCTATGGATAATCCGCTTTTTACCAGATCGCCGGCGGCAAAAACACCGAGAATATTTGTCTCCAGCCTCTCATTTACTTTGATATACCCTCCACCGTTGATCTCTACACCAAGCGGGATGATAAGGGCTGTCCCCGGCACTCCCCCGATTTCAATAAAGATTTTATCCACATCCAATTGTTTCATTTGTCCGCCAGCTGGCGGATTGTTTAATTGTTTAATTAATTTTATCTCCGTCACCTTCTCCCCATCTCCCACAATTTCATTAATGATTGTGTTGGTAACCACCTCAATCTTGGGATTATTTTTTATCTGCTCCAGCCAGACCGGTTCTCCCCGAAGCTCTGTTCCCCGGTAAATAATGTAGACTTTTTCTGCTGCTTGGGCCAGTTCGACCGCCGCCTGCACGGCGCTGTTTCCACCACCCACCACCGCGCAAATTTTCCCTTCGTAATCCTGCTTTTCGCAAGTAGCGCAGTAATATACTCCTTTTCCCGTATATTGCGCCTCTCCCGGCACATTTAACTTTTTCCTTTCCGTGCCGGTAGCCAAGATTATTGATCTCGCCTGATATTTTTTTCCATCCTGCGTCTCGATTTCGAAATATTTTTCCTCTGTTTTTGATATTTTAGTGACACTCTGCGTCACTATCTCTCCGCCACGCGCGCTCACCTGCTCCGCCATCCTTCCCGCCAACTCTTTTCCACTGATTTGGGAAAAACCCGGATAATTGAGGATATCCGGCGCATTCACCAACTGTCCGCCCAAAACCGAGCCGATCACCAGATGTTTAAGATGGAAACAGGAAGCGTAGATCGAGGCAGTCAACCCTGCAGGACCAGAACCTATGACGATCAAATCATACATATTTTTATTATAATATATTTACATAATTATCTCTTTCTCATTTTTGCTATGAAAAAGCCTTCCATCAGTTTATCCGGCCATACTCTCAAAATACCCTTTTTTCCCTTTTCTCCCTCTTTTCCCTCTATTTTAATTTCCTCTAATACCAGATATCCTCCCGCCTTCTGCAATATTTCATCCACCACTCCCTTATTTTCCTCCGGTTCCAACGTACAGGTAGAATAGACGATAATCCCTCCTTTCTTGACAGCCAGAACCGCCGAAATCAGCAGTTTCTTCTGGACTTTGACATATCTCTCTATTTTTCCCAAAGACCAGCCTCGGAAAGTCTCCGGATCATAAGTATGGATCCGGCCCTCACCGCTACAGGGCGCATCAACTAAAACCCGATCGAAATAATCGCTGTATTTTTTATAAACATCCTCTCCATAAAGATTGACCATCTTCGTATTCGTCACTCCCTGCTTAAGTAAATTGGCATTTAATTTCTGGGCTCTTATGGGATTGGGTTCATTTGCAACGATTTCTCCCTCATTTTCCATCATGGCTGCCATTTGGGTAGTCTTACTTCCCGGCGCGGCGCAAAGGTCAAGGATTTTTTCTCCCGGTTTTGGATCAAGTACCAGTGCCGGAATCATGCTGGAAAGACTCTGGACATATAAATATCCTTCCTGGTAATACTTAAGCAACCTAAGATCCTTAAGCGACTTATTCCTCACGATAAAAGCTTCTTTACACCAGTTCACCGTGTCCAGCTTCACTCCCAAATCCCTCAAATCCCTTAGAAGTAGAGGTCCGGAAATCTTTAGGGTATTGGCCCTGATGGTTGTCGGTCTTCTGACGGAGAAACTATGGAGAACGCTGTTATATTTATCCAAGGTGATCTCTTGCAGCCGATCCTTAAGAAGTCTGGGTAACTGCGCCTGTCTTTTGTTCATTATCTGTCAATTGTACTATGATTATAAATTTGTTAGAATGGTGAAAATAAAAATAGTGAGCGAAGTCGAACTATGAAAAAAAATCAGCTTCTTTTCATCTTTATTTTTACTATTCTTGGCTTAACCACTCTCCAAATCCCCTTCACTACCGTCTTGGGTTCAGGTACTAAATTCACTCTTTTTGATTTCCTGGCTCCCACCGCCGGTGCTTTCTTGGGCACCGTCCCCGGCCTTATTTCGGTATTGGTAATGCAAGTAATCAATATCGCTCTTCACGGCTTCAGTAGTGTTGGTTTTACCAGTCTAATCAGGCTTTTCCCCGTTCTTTTTGGCGTTTTCTATTTCTCAAAAAATGGAGCGACACCGAAGGTGGAGCGAACACCCCGTACCATCCTGATTAATCGGGATTGGTACTGGGGAAGAATTATAAGTTTTGGAATTCCATTCCTAGCAATTATTATATTCAATCTTCATCCCATCGGCCGGTCGGCCTGGCAGTATTCCCTTTTCTGGCTGATCCCTATAGTTGCTCATTTTTGGAGAAAGAACCTGCCTGCGCAGGCAGGCCTGTTTATCAGAAGTCTAGGAGCCACTTTTACTGCTCATGCCGTCGGCGGCGCTTTGTGGGTCTGGGCTTTCGGGCTAAGCAAAACCATGTGGCTTTCTCTGATCCCCCAAACAGCCATGGAAAGGACGCTGATGGCGGTTGGGATTTCTATTTCTTTTGTGGTCTTAACTAATCTCTTTAAACTCTTGGTCAAAAACAAACTTCTCCCCTTTATCCCCCAGTTGGAAAAGCAATATCTTCTTAAATAATTAGTTTAATTAAACCTGTTCATGGCCGCTTCAAGGCCTTTTTCCAGAGCGATTTTCGTGGCTTCAACGCCGTTGTTAATCAGTTTCTTCACTTCCCCTCCTTCATTTTCCCGAAACGGAGAAAGGACGTATTTTTCTATCTCCCTCCGGTGCAGGTTGAAATCACCGGTATGCTGGATATTCAGTTTTCCCTTGCCGATGCCAAACCGAAACCTGACAAACTGGGGACTATGCAAACTGTCAATAATCGACTCTACCCCGTTGTGTCCGGCGCTGCTGCCTCCCTTTCTGATCCGTATCATTCCCAACGGCAGGTCGATATCGTCATGGACGACCCATAAATTATCGACGGATACCTTATAAAAATTCATCAAGGCCAAAACGGCCATGCCTGACCTGTTCATATAGGTATGAGGTTTTGCCAAAAGAAGATTTTCTGAGATCCGGCAAAGTTCAGCGGTAAACTTTTTTTCTCCCACCCAGGCTTTTTCCGATTTATCCAAAGGTAAAAGCGCCCGGGAAAGCTTTTCCACCACCATAAATCCGATGTTATGGCGGGTATATTGGTATTTTTCATCCGGATTACCAAGTCCGACTATCAGTTTTGTCAGCATATTTGATTAAGGATAAAAACCATCCCACCAAAAACAGGCAGGATGGTCATTATCTGTCCATAAATATTTAATTATTTAAGTTTAGCCAGTTGCTTCTCGGCCAATTCGCCAAAATAAGGCAGCTTGTATTTTTCGCCGTTATAAGCCTTCCACATAAGGAAAATCCAAAGGACAAAGCTAAGTAAAGTTATCAACGGTGAAAGAACTAAGGCTACAACCCAACCCAAAACCGGAATGATTCCCAGTATGATATTTAAAAGCAGGATTGCCCCGAAAACGATCGTTGACTGCATCGCGTGGAACCTTATATAGGCATTCTTTTTCTCCATCAGGAGAAAGATGATCCCGGTTACGGGACCCAAAAAGTAAGCCAAGGCCGCCATCATTTTCTCATTGCTTGCATTTTTTTCCGCCATCTCTCATCACCCCCTTGCTAGAAACTGTTTCCAATCAGACTAAACCTGATGGAATTACAGTTTCTTGCATCCGCCGAAAGAGCGCTCCGTGAGCCGCGCTACGAATAGTAGGTAAGGCGAACGGTAAGCTCAGACGGACGCTTCTATTTCTTTCTCCAGCATAACATCCCAAAAAATTAGAAGTCAATCGGGAGAATTTATCCCGGCAAACAAATCCTTCTCCGGCAAACTCACCTTCACTCCCCGATGGTATTGAAGAATAAAATGGTCTACTTTTGGGA
This sequence comes from Candidatus Microgenomates bacterium, assembly GCA_022866885.1. Classification (GTDB taxonomy): domain Bacteria; phylum Patescibacteriota; class Microgenomatia; order 2-02-FULL-39-11; family 2-02-FULL-39-11; genus JALHWS01. The sequence continues at coordinate 3,938 of JALHWS010000165.1, forward strand.
ACTTAGTGAAACGCGCAAGTAAGGCTCTTACGTCTTTTAGCTGTGACTGGTGAGCTAGCATTGCCTCCTTTTTCAGTTTCCAATAAGGGGTATAATCGATTTTGGTGGTGATTTCGCTTTCCGGATAGCCTTCGGGGAAATAGACAAAATAGTCATCCCGCATCCGGTCCCGCGTCCCCTTCAATAAACAATTGTAATACAGTTTTTGTGAGACTTTAGTTTTCAAAAAGGCATAAGTTGTGGTCATGGAAACGGCGATATGGTCCAAATGCCCGGAAATCCCCCGCCTTTCGCTGGTCAAAACTACTTGCGGCTTAAACTCGTTTATCTTCTTGATGATTTTTCCCGCCAGTTGATGGTAAATGGCATTGCATAGTTGTCCGTCGATAAAATCCAAAAACTCCACTCTGACAATCCCCAACACCTTGACCGCCTTTAGTAATTCTTTTTCCCTTATTTGAACAATCTCTTTTTCTTTTTGATTTTTGAATTTTGGATTTGTTATTTCTTATTCTCGCTTCTCCTCTTGTCGCGCATTGCAGGTGTATCTCCACTCCCTCTCTGGCATATTTTGCCAGTGTCCCGCCTGGGCCGAAAGATTCATCATCCGGATGGGCAAAGACAGCTAATAATTTTTTTGTCATATTTCCAAGTTAGTCTAATTAGTCAAATTTGACTAATAGTCACTCTATACAGTTTCCTCTCTTTCCCTCCTAAATCATACTTATACTTTTCATCTCCCCGCAGGAAATCAAAGACCTTTTTTTCTTTTTCTATAGCTTCTTTTATGGCATAGGCTTTGATTATCAAACCTGGAGATAAATATGAAAATTCAGGATCATATCCGGAATTATACAACAAATATTCATCCTTAAATTCAAAAATCATCACTCCGGCGATAATCTTACCTTCTAGCTCCAGATATCTCATTCTCACATTTCCCACCTTTATTATTTCCCTAAAAAAACTCTTCATTTCTTCTGTTAAAAAATGCTTTTTCCCCATGTTGGAGATCTCCATTAGCCTTAAGAAGGTTTCCGTTCTCTCTCCTTTGTCACTACTGATTATTTTAATTCCCGCTTCTTCCGCTTTTCGCAGTTTCCTCCGTAGTTCATGCCGGTTATGCCGATCAAGCTGTCCCAGATATTCTTCCCAGGTTACCGGAAGCTCCAGATACGGCGCCGCATCCACTTCTTCTATCTTTCCTCCTAATTCTCTCAAAATCCCCAAACTCGGCGAATC
>JALHWS010000166.1 GCA_022866885.1 Candidatus Microgenomates bacterium
CAGTCCTCTTGGGCGTCACCGTCCAATACTTTGGAAGTGAACATCATTGGCAGTGTCCATCTTTTTGAAGCGGTGAATAAAAGCGGTCTTGATACGGTTATCCAGATTGCCTGTTCTTCGGAGGAATACGGAAAAGTTCTCTCCAATGAATTGCCGATAAAAGAAACCAATCCTTTGAGGCCTCTTTCGCCTTATGCCGTTTCCAAATTGGCAATGGACTATCTGGGTTACCAATACCATGAAAGTTACGGTGTAAAAATTATCAGGACCAGGGGTTTTAACCACACCGGACCGCGTCGGGGTGATGTTTTTTCCGAATCAACATTTGCCAAACAGATTGCCGAGATAGAAAAAGGCAAGCGGGAACCGGTTGTTTATGTGGGTAATCTGAATGCTGTCAGAGATTATACGGATGTCCGGGATATGGTCAGGGCATATTATTTATCCGTTAAAAAATGCATCGCTGGAGAAGTTTATAACATTTCGACCGGCAAAGGTTGGAAAATAAGTGACGTTTTGGATATGCTGCTTTCGATGAGCAAGTCAAAGATCAAAATAAGGGAGGATAAGGAGCGTATGCGGCCGTCAGACGTGGAAGTTTTGATCGGCGATTCAACTAAATTCCGTAAACAAACAGGATGGAAGCCGGAAATCGCATTTACCAAGACCTTGACCGATCTTTTGGATTATTGGCGGGAAAGAGTTTAATAATCACTAATGATTAATGATGGAAGAAAATATCAAATGCATCGTTACAGGCGGAGCCGGTTTCATCGGATCGCATCTTTGTGATTTCTTGATAAAAAAAGGATTTGAAGTCTATTGTCTGGATAATCTCATCACCGGCAGTCAAAAAAACATAGACCATCTTTTAGCTAATCCGAAATTTCATTTCCTCAAACATGATGTTTCTTCACCTCTTCCTGGCAAGTTTCTCAATGAGATAGGACAAATTAAATACATTTATCATCTGGCTTCGCCGGCGAGTCCCTCTCAATACCAGAAATACTCAATAGAGACGTTGCTGGTTAATTCCCAAGGGACATATCTCATGCTGGAGCTAGCCAAAAAACATTCCGCCTGGTTTTTACCGACTTCCACTTCCGAGGTTTACGGGGATCCTTTGGAGCATCCGCAAAAAGAAACCTATTTTGGTCATGTCAATCCGGTCGGTATCCGTGCCTGTTATGATGAAGCCAAAAGGTTTTCAGAGGCGATAACGATGGAATATGTGAGGAAATTCAAAGTCAAAGCGAGAATTGCCCGGATTTTCAACACCTATGGACCGAAAATGCAAAAGAATGACGGTCGGGTGATTTCCAATTTTATCAATCAGGCCTTGTCAGGAAAACCGTTGACGGTTTACGGTGATGGCAACCAGACGCGGTCGTTTTGTTATGTAGATGATATGGTAAGGGGACTGGTGACCTTGATGGAAAAAGAAAACCTTGACGGAGAAATCATCAACCTCGGTATGCCGAAAGAACATACTATAAAAGAGATCGCCGATTATATCCGAAAGGTTTGTCAGTCTTCTTCCACTATCGAATATCTCCCCAAGACAGAAGATGATCCATCCAGAAGGAAACCGGATATAACGAAAGCCCAAAAACTACTCGGTTGGCAACCGACGACACCGCTTCAGTCCGGGATACAAAAAACTATTTCATATTTCAAAGGTTTATGAAAATCGTCCATATAATCCCAACATATAACGAAAAAGACAATATTGGTCTCATGATTGAGGCAATTTTCAAAACCGGTAAAAAATATCCCCGATGGAAAAATGAGATTTTGGTAGTCGATGACCATTCTCCGGACGGGACGGAAAAAACGGTTAGACAATACCAAAAAAAATATCCGGGGATATATTTACTCACCAAAAAAAAGGAAGGTTTAGGAAAAGCTCTGATCATGGGTTATACCTGCGCCGTGCAAAAATTGCACGCAGACATAGTCATTCCCAACGACGCCGATTTCCAGTGGGAACCGGCAGATTTTCCAAAATTAGTAAAAAAGTTAGAAGAAGGATATGATGTTGCCGTTGCCTCGCGACATGTAAAGGGAGGCAAGGTCATCGGTTGGAACTGGTTCAGGAAATTAAACCATGACATTTCAAATTGTCTTTTGGCCTGGTGGGTAGCCGGCGTTCACGAAGTGAAAGACCACGCCGGCAATTTCAAAGCCATCAGGGTAAAAGGAATTTTGGAAAAAGTGCCTCTTTATAAAATGATGAACGCCGGTTTCTCTTTTCAACTACATATCCTTTACGAGTTATCCAAAACCGGGGCAAAATTTGTTGAAGTGCCGGTTATTTTTAAAGAAAGAAAATTCGGCAAATCCAAGATCGGTCTAAATAAATATTATTTGCGGGATATTGTTGAGTATATCAGAAGCAGTATTCTGATCCGTCTTGACCGGTCGGCCAGTTTTTTCAAATACGTGGTGGTGGGAATTGTCGGTTTCGTTATCCAGACGGTGATTTCCAAAATATTGATTGCCCTTTTTATCAATCCCGGTGTAGCCGTCACGTTCGGAGCAGAGGGGGCTATTATATCCAATTTTATCCTGAATAATTATTGGACGTTTTCTCACAAAAAAATTAAGGGAAAAGGGATGTTTAGTAAATTTATCCAGTTCAACCTGGTTTCCCTCGGTTCGATTGCCATACAGGGAGTGACGGTTGGAGTCGGTACTTTCTTTTTAGGCAATGCTTACTGGTTTATTCTGATGGTTTTCTCAATAATTTTTCTGGTAATTCCCTACAGCTATTTTGCCTATAACCGTTTTATCTGGAAATCGGAAAAATAATATGCGGACCTTACGAAAATACTTTCCCGTTATTCTGCTCGTTCTTATTCTTGCCGTGGCTGCCTTTTTCCGTTTCTACCGGATAAGAGAATATATGACCTATCTTGGGGATGAAGGACGGGATGTACTGGTCGTCAAAAGGATGTTGGTGGATCACAAATTCACTCTTTTAGGACCGATCACCAGCGTCGGTTCGATGTATATGGGGCCGGTTTACTATTATTTGATGGCCCCGTTTTTATGGGCTTGGCATTTTGATCCCGTCGGTCCGGCCGTTATGGTTGTTTTATTTTCCTTAGCGACAATATATCTGATCTACCGGTTGGGCGCGCGGTTTTTCCACCCCCGTGTAGGATTGATTGCCTCTTTTCTTTATGCCATTTCCAGATTGCCGATAATCCATGGTCGTTCCTCGTGGAATCCCAATGTTGTCCCATTTTTTGCCGTGCTGATTATTTATTCGCTCATGAAAATCATTATTGAGAAAAAGTACCGGTGGTTTGGAATTCTAGGTTTGGCGCTGGGGATTCTTATCCAGTTGCATTATGTCACTATGATGTTTTTTCCGATAATTATCGCCTGTTTATTTTTAATCCGTTTTAAAGTCCCGATAAAGTATTATGGTCTCGGTTTAATTACATTTCTGGCCGGTTATTCGCCTTTTTTGATTTTTGAATTGAGACATCAGTTTGTAAACACCCAAGCAGTTTTTCGATTTCTCGTCCAGCAAAAAAGCGAGAGCAGCTCGACGTTATTATCCGTTTGGCAGACGGTCTCCGATGTTTCCGTCCGGCTTTTTTGGCGGCTTTTGATAGTTGAGAATGCCGAATTAACCAAACTGTTTATTGCCATGCTGACGGTCGGAATCGGTTTATATTGGTACCGGCAACGGAAAAAAAGGAATAATCTGTCAGCGATAAAAATAATCATTCTCTGGTTAACAGTCGGCATTCTCTCTTTCGGACTATATCGGGGTATTACCTATGATTATTATTTCGGTTCACTTTTTGCGATTCCGTTTATCCTGACCGGAATTTTTTTGTATTTCATCTGGAACATGGATAAATTCGGTAAAATCTGCGCGGTTATAATCTTTCTTTCATTGGTGTTTTTCAACCTGAAGAACAGTCCTTTAAGAATTCCTCCGAATAACCTCTTGAGAAATACGGAAGAAATCTCCCGTTTTGTCTTTGAGAAAACCGGTGGTCAACCTTACAATTTTGCCCTGATTGCCGGAAAAAATTCCGACCATGCCTACCGGTATTTTTTGGAAGTATGGGGTAATCCGCCGATTACCATCGAAAATCCGGTAAGTGATCCCCAAAGGTCAACTGTTACCAATCAGCTTTTAGTAGTCTGTGAAGAAAAGATCTGCCAGCCGCTTGGGCATTCTCTTTGGGAGATTGCCGGTTTCGGCCGGGCGGAGATTGACGGAGAATGGCAGATTTCTACCGCCCGGGTCTTTCGTCTGGTACCATATAAAATATGAAACAGATTTTTCTTACAATTGTTATTCCCTGTTACAACGAGGAACGGAATATCCGTTTGGGAGCGCTTGAAAATGTTGCTCATTTCCTGAACAAAAAAAATTACACTTGGGAAGTAATTCTGGTGGATGACGGAAGCACTGACGCGAGTATAAGTTTGATAGAGAAATTCCTTCAGGAACATCCCAACTTTAGAGTAGTCAAAAAGAAACATCAAGGTAAGGCAGCTGCAGTGACGACCGGAGTATTTTTAGCCAAAGGTGAGACAGTCGTTTTCTCTGATTTGGATCAGGCGACACCGATAAATCAACTAGATATCCTCATTCCGTGGTTTAAAAAAGGTTACCAGATTGTCATCGGTTCCAGAAATACCAAAAGGAGAGGGGCGCCTTTGATGAGGATCGCCATGGCCAGAGGCTTCATGATTATCAGGAATTTAATCCTTGACCTGGGGATAAATGATACCCAATGCGGTTTCAAAGCTTTTAACAGGAGTGCAGCACTGGAGGTTTTTTCTAAGCTTCAAGTGTATAACCGGCAACGCTGCGCTCGGGGTTCAACAGTCACCGCCGGTTTTGACGTTGAACTGTTATACATCGCCAAGGAAATGGGATATAAAATAAAGGAAATCCCGGTCGAATGGCACTATCAGGAGACCCGTCACGTCAACCCTCTGAAAGATTCTATTGAGGGATTAATCGATCTTCTGCGGATTCGTCTTAACAGTCTCAAAGGGGTTTACCGGACAAAAACATCAAATTCATGAAAAAAATCTTTTTCGGGATTTTTTCAGCTGTATATCTGATTATACTTTCTCTTCTGGTAATTTATTCCTATTCCCAGATTGATCTGAACCTGACCCTGTCGAGCAATTCCTTATATCAAACTTTTCAAAAAGCATTGATTTTCCTTGGCTATTTCAACCGGCCGGTTTCAGCGGCAGTTTATACCGGAATACTTCTTGCGCTGTTCATATTTTATTTTTTGATTATCTTAGCCGTTAAAAAAACCGGTTTTCCAAAAAAACAATTGTTCGGGCTGATTGGGCTTTCCTGTCTGGTTCTTTTTTTATCTTATCCGGCTTTTTCACACGATATCTTCAATTATCTTTTTGACGCCAGGATCGTGACGAAATACCAACAAAACCCGTATTTTGCCAAAGCTTTGGATTATCCGCAGGATCTTTGGACCCGCTTTATGCATTGGACCCACCGGACTTATCCATATGGTCCGATTTGGCTGCTTTTAACTTTACCTTTTTCATACCTTGGTTTTGGAAAATTTGTCTTGACGCTGATTAATTTCAAATTCCTCTTTTTGCTGTTTCATCTCGGTAATCTGTTTTTCATATATAAAATTGTCAACAAAGTAAATCCCAAATATGCCCGACAGGCTTTAGTTTTTTACGCCTTTAATCCGCTGATTATGATCGAATCGATTGTCAGCCCCCATAACGAAGTGATGATGCTGTTTTTTTTGCTGACCGCAATATACTACGGACTGCTTGAAAAAAAATATTTTTCCGGAATAATCAACCTCCTGATCTCCGCCGGAGTAAAATTTGTGACCGCAATTTATTTGCCGTTTTTTATCTTCCCAAAACAAATAGTGAGATGGATAAACGTGAAGAAAATTTTACTTATCATGTATTGGGTGATGTTTGTTCCGTTGGTTTTTGAAATTATTTTCCGTGAACCATATCCCTGGTATTTCATTATCCTGATCGGTCTTGGGGCGCTGGTAAGCGATATTTATCAGGTGAGGCTTTTAACCGTTTCCATCAGTTTTGCCGCCCTTCTTCGGTATATACCTTATTTATATTACGGCAGTTATCCGCCTTTTATAGTGATCTATATGCACTGGCTATTTATCGGTCCGATCGCCCTTGCCGGGGTATGGATAATATTAAAATTAATTACGAGTCGACTGTCATTCCCGCGAAAGCGGGAATCCATACATAAATCATCATAGATCCTCCGGTCAAGCCTGCCTGCGCAGACAGGCCGGAGGATGACAATTACGGAAGTGATAATTATTAATTAGATGATATAATTTTTATAAGAGATATGGAAACTGTTTTTGTATTATTTATTGCCATTGCCACTTTTCTGACAAGGATCATTAATTTATTATCAGTGCCGATCTTTACCGATGAGGCTATCTACATCCGCTGGGCGCAAATTGGACTTGGTGATCCGGCTCAACGTTTCATCTCCTTGACTGACGGCAAGCAACCTCTTTTTACTTGGCTGATGTATCCGGCTCTGAAAATCTTCAACGATCCACTTTTTGCCGGCAGATTTATTTCTGTCCTGGCAGGCGTTGGCAGTTGTCTGGGTTTGTATTTTGCCGCCCGGGCGCTTTTCGGCAGAAAAACCGCTGTTTTCACTTCTCTTTTTTATCTTTTTTCACCGTTTGCCCTGATTTATGACCGGTTGGCTTTGATGGATAGTTTACTGGCGATGTTTACCGTCTGGAGTCTATATTTGGAGATTATTTTGATAAGAAAGATACGGTTGGATATCGCTATGCTTCTGGGTGTATCTATCGGTTTAGGGCTTTTAACCAAATCCTCTGCTCTTTTTTGCCTGTTAATGTTGCCTTTTTCCCTGATTCTTTTTGACTGCAAACCTAAGTACAAGATCAAACGTTTGCTGAAATGGGCCGGATTGGCAATAGTCAGTTTAATAATTGCCGAGGTGATGTATAACCTTCTCCGGCTTTCGCCGTGGTTTTATATCATCAGCCAGAAGAATTACTCGTTCATCATGACTTTCAGCGAATTTATGAAGTCCCGTTTCGCCATTTTTTGGCCAAATATGGACGGCTTATGGCAGTTTGTCGTCTCCTATTTGACGATACCGGTGCTTATTGTCCTTATTATCGGTCTGATTTTTGGAATTATTCGCCGGGACAGGAAAATTTTATATGTCTTTATCTGGTTTATAGTACCATTTTTAGCTTTAGCCGCTTTCGGTAAAGTACGTTTTCCGAGATTTATCCTGTTTATGGTTTACCTCTTTTTATCATCACCGGCAACGTTTTGGCTAATTTTACATATTTCGCCTGGAAGAAAATGAAAATTTTTCTGCTTGTTTTGCCGGTTATTTTTGCCTATCCTGCATATGTGTCATACCTGGCTATTTTCTCACCCGTGGATCTGCCGATACACAAAATTGACCGCGATCAGCTTTTTGACGAATGGCCGTCAGGATATGGGGTTCGGGAAGTAATCGATTATTTGGCAGAGAAGGCAAAGACGGAGAAGATCGTTATCGGGACAGAAGGAACTTTTGGTTTGAATCCGGCCGTCTACGAGATTTACTTTGGTACTGATAAAAATGTCGAAATAAAAGGTTACTGGCCGATGTATGAAGTCCCGAAGGATTTGCTGGAAGACGCCAAAACCCATCCTACATATTTAATTTTTAAGGAAAGGCAGGATGCTCTCGAAAATTGGCCGATAACCCTGATCAAAAAGATCCGTCGCGGCAAAGGCAAGACTTATCTTCTTTTTTATCAGGTAAATCCAGTTAAGCTTTAGAATGAAAATGTCTTTTATCTTTAGAAGATTATTACCTTTTATTTTGCTTGCGATAGTCGCTATATTATATGTTCGCCCTTATTTTGTTCCCGGCTTTTTCCCCACCCACGACGGCGAATGGGCGGTAGTTCGGCTAGCTGAGATGCAGCGGGAAGTTAAAGATCTGCAGATTCCGCCGCGCTGGTCAGACTTTCTCAATCACGGTTTTGGATACCCTTTGTTTTCTTTCACTTACCCTTTTCCCTTTTACATGGGGCTGTTTTTCCGGTTTTTAGGCTTCGGTTACGTAGAAACGATCAAATTGCTGTTTATCTTGAGTGTTTTTCTGTCTGCATATTTTATGTTTTTGTTGGGAAGGGAAATTGCTGGCAGCTGGGCCGGCTTCATCGCCGCAATTTTTTACACAGTGGCTCCTTTCCGACTGGTCAATCTTTATGTCAGAGGATCGGTGGGGGAGTCGATCAGTCTGGCCATTTTTCCTCTGCTTTTTTATTTCGGCTTAAAATTTATCGTCAAGCCTAATTTTTGGCGTTTGGTCTGCTGTTCGATTACCCTGGCAATCCTGATCCTTTCCCACAACATCATGGCTTTGGCTTTTTTCCCTCTTTTTCTTCTATTTCTCTACTTTGAGATTTTTACTTATTATGAAGACGTAAAGTTGTACACTTTCAGGTATATCCTGCCGATGTTTCTGTTGGCATTCGGTTTGGCCGCTTTTTTCTTCCTACCGGCACTAGTAGAAAAAAAATTCCTATTGTTATCTCAAATCCAACTGGCAAGTCTTAAAGATAACTTCATCAAGTTACCGGAGTTTATCGTTTCTTCATGGGACTACGGGATCAAGCCGTCTTTTCAGCTCGGTTGGGCCCATCTTTTGGCGATGGTTATTGGTCTAGTCAGTTTATTTTTTGCCAAGCCCGTCCAGCGGAAAAAATACGCATTTTTAGCCTGTTACCTGATTATTTCCATCATTTTATTGATTGTCCTGACTAACGGGATTTCGGAGAAATTATGGCATCTGCCGCCGCTTTCCTGGCTTGATTTCCCCTGGCGGTTCCTTACGCCATTGGCCTTTTTATTGGCATTGTCTTCCGTTTTTCTTTCTCTCTCAAAACCGGCCAAGGCAATCGGTTTGCTTTTAGCCGCAATTACAGTTGTTATCAGTCTTCGTTTTGCCAGGCCTTATGAGTTTAAATATAAGCCGGATGTTTATTATTTCACCAACGACGCGACGACCACTTCCATGGATGAACTGATGCCTTTGTGGGTAGTGGATAAACCGCGCGACCGGTATAAGGATAAAGTGGAAATTGAGAATGGAAGTGCGACATTGGCAAATATCAAATACAACTCAAAAAAAATTGAATTTACCGTCAACAGTCAGGAGAAAAGCCTGGTGAAGATTAATTCCATTTATTTCCCCGGCTGGGAATATTCCCTTAACGGTAACAAAATTGACCCTGATTACCGTCAAAAAGACGGTTTAGTCCGCTTCGAAGTGGACCCCGGGATGTATAAAGTCAAAGGCGTTTTTACGGAAACACCGATCCGGTTGGCCGCTGACTTAATTTCCTTGGCCAGTGTTTCCCTGATTGTCGTGTTGACAATGCTTTTTGTGATTAAGAGATTGGTAGTAAAGAGGGCATGAAAAACAGTCTAAAGCAAATCATTTTGTTATGCCTGCTATTTTTTCTTTCTTTTTTGGCGATCCGGCCGTTTTTCGTTACCGGTTTTTTCCCGATGCACGATGATACCCAACCGGCCCGGGTTTTTGAAATGGCTCAAGCATTGTCTTCCGGCCAATTCCCCGTCCGCTGGGTTGGTGATTTGGGTTACGGCTTTGGGTATCCGCTTTTTAATTTCTATGCTCCGCTGCCTTATTATATCGGCGCCTTTTTTAATCTGGTTGGTTTTGATGCATTGGTTGCCACAAAAATAATGATGGTCATCGGGATTTTGGCAGCCGGCATAAGCATATATTTCCTGGTAAATGAACTGTTTGGTAAAACTGCCGGATTGGTGGCTGCTGTTTTATATCTCTATGCGCCATATCATGCGGTAAATATTTACGTCCGCGGGGCCGTTGGTGAACTGTACGCCTTTGCATTTTTACCACTGATAGCATTGGGAATAGTCAAGATCGTAAAGGCCAACGGCAACCTGAAACAGGTTAAATTGGGGATTTTGATCGCAAGTACAGGGTTTGCCATAGTGCTGCTTTCCCATAACATTCTGGGTTTGATTACCGGACTATTATTAAGCGTTATACTATTGGTTTATCTGATTTATTCTATAATTAAGAAACAAAAACTTACTACTTTCTACTTTCTACTGGCTACGGTTTTTATAGGTATTGGTCTATCCACCTTTTTTACTCTGCCGGCGCTGGCAGAGAAAAAATTCACCAAAGTCGAGGAATTGACTGGTGGCGGCAGCGATTTTCGGCAACACTTTGTCTATCTTGATCAGTTTTGGAACTCACCCTGGGGATATGCCGGTTCGGCGCCAGGCCGGCAGGATGGTATGTCTTTTAAAATAGGCAAATTACAGTTGATTTTAGGTTTGTTATCCATTCCTATAGTTATTTATTTCCAAAAAAACAAGAAGCTCAATAAATATTTATGCCTGCCTGCGCAGGCAGGTTTTATGTTTTATGTTTTATGTTTTATTTTTCTTATCTCAATCTTTATGATGTTGGATACATCGAAACCCGTCTGGGAATCAATCCCGACTCTCTCTTATATCCAGTATCCCTGGCGTTTCCTGAATATCACCATTTTCAGCCTGGCGGTGTTGTCCGGATTTATTTTTATCCTTTTGAAAAAACCGCTGAAGATTATTATTGCCGGTCTGATAATCGTTTCCGTCCTGTGGTTGAATGTTAAATATTTCCAGCCGCAAGAATACCTGACGGTTTCTGCCTCCGATTACACAGATCGCGACATCCTAAACTATAAAATTTCCAGGATTTCCGACGAATATCTGCCGCCTGATTTTGTCATTCCCCAAAACAGGGAAGGAATTGCCAGAGAGGCTATAGTTGTTGACGATAACCTAAAACTAATAAGCAGACAAGAAAACATCACCGATAAACAGTATCAGCTGGAGATTATCAAGCCGGTGACAGTGACTACCAATATTGCTTATTTTCCCGGCTGGCAGGCCTATGTAGATGGTGTAGGTACGGGCATTTCTTCGAAAAACGGCCGGGTTACCGTAGATTTACCCCAAGGATTACACAGTTTAAAGATCGTTCTCAAGGATACTCCGATAAGGAAGGGCGCAAATACCATTTCCATTTTGTCGGTGTTTTTGTTACTATTTGTATCATTGTTTTGGAAAGAAATGCCTTTATGTCCGTCAAAAAAAGCTTAGAGATTGTTATCCCGATTTATAATGAAGAAAAGGAGCTGGAAAAAAACATAAAGAAGCTCCATTCTTTTTTGGGAAAAAACTTAAAAAATTATCAGTGGCAAATTACGGTTGCCGATAACGCTTCGACAGATACAAGTTTATCTATTACCAAGAGTTTATCAAAGAAGCTGACCAATGTTGGTTTTGTCCATTTGGGTAAAAAAGGCAGAGGACGGGCAGTGAAAAAAGCCTGGCGGGAAAGCAAAGCGGCAATTCTCATGTATATGGATGTGGATTTGTCAACCGATCTTTCCGGTTTACAGCCACTCTTATCTTCTTTTTCAAAAGGATATGATATTGCGATCGGTTCAAGACTTCTTTCCGGTTCAAAAGTAGTCGGCCGCACGGTAAGAAGAGAAATTTTGTCGAGGGTATATAATATTCTGATCAAAATATTTTTCGGGGCAAAAATTTCCGATGCGCAGTGCGGTTTCAAAGCGGTTAGCAGGAAAGTTGTCAGAGATCTTCTGCCAGGTATTAGTGATAACGCCTGGTTTTTCGACAGTGAACTTCTGATTGTCGGTGAGAAGACAGGCTATAAAATTTTTCAACAGCCTGTTCTTTGGATTGATAATCCGGGTTCAACAGTCAGAGTGTTAAAAACCGTTTATGGAGATTTAGCCGGTCTTTGGCGTTTGTTTTGGACCAGGCCGTGGAAAAGTATAAGGAGGAAACAATGAAGAAAAAAATGTTGATTACCGGCGGAGCCGGCTTTATCGGTTCAAACTTGGTTGACCATTTTGCAGGTATTGGTTACCAAGTGACAATTTTTGATAATTTCCAGCGTTTCGGCACCCGGGAGAATGCCTCTTGGTTAAAAAGTAAATACCCACAGGTGAATATTATTACCGGAGATATAAGAAATCCAAAAGATCTAAAGATTGCCGTCCAAAAGCAGGAAATTGTTCTGCATTTGGCGGCGCAAGTGGCGGTGACGACTTCAGTAACCGATCCGAGAAATGATTTTGAAGTCAATGCCTTGGGGACTTTTAACGTTTTGGAAGCGGTCAGGCAAGAGGGCCGAAAACCGATTGTCGTTTTTTCTTCGACCAATAAAGTTTACGGAGGGATGGAAGATATCGTAATCATTGAGAAAAAAGACCGTTACGCCTATCGTGATTTTCCAAATGGTATTTCAGAAAAAAATAACCTAGATTTCCACTCGCCTTACGGCTGTTCCAAAGGCGCGGCTGACCAGTATATCCGAGACTTTGAAAGGATTTACGATATTCCGACGGTTGTTTTTCGCCAATCATGTATCTATGGTCCCCGTCAGTTCGGAATTGAAGACCAGGGTTGGGTAGCCTGGTTTATCATTGCCACCACGTTTGGGAAACCGGTTACCGTCTACGGTGATGGCAAGCAGGTGCGTGATGTGCTTTATATCGGTGATTTAGTCCGGATGTTTGATATCGCCATAAATAAAATTAAGATTTCCCGGGGCAAAATATACAATGTCGGAGGAGGCAGTAAAAATACTCTTTCCGTCTGGAGCGAGTTCGGTCCGATTTTGGAAGAATTATTTCAGCGGAAAATCAAAGTCACTTTTGCCGATTGGCGGCCGGGCGATCAGAAAATCTATGTCAGTGACATCCGAAAGGTCCAAAAAGAGCTCGGTTGGAAACCGCAAGTCGGCGTAAGAGCGGGGATTGAGAAGCTATTCCACTGGGTACAGGAAAATAAGTCGTTGTTTACGAAATTAGTACGTTAATATTAGTATTGTTATAAGAAAAAGCAATCCCGAAAGAGACAATTTCGGAATCCGAGATACCAAATAAGACAGACGATTATAAAAAGATAGGATACTTTGCCCAAGATAAAGGGAACCGATACCAATCGTGAGGAATGGAGAAATTCCGTCTCTGAGGGAGTGCTTATTCTAATATGTCAAAATATAAAAAAATTCTAGTCACTGGCGGGGCCGGCTTTATCGGTTCACATCTGGTGGATAGTTTGCTCAAAAAAGGATATCAGGTAAGCGTTCTGGATAACCTGTGCCGGCAGATTCATCCGACAGGCGAATTACCGGATTATTTCAATAAAAAAGCCCAATTCATTAAAGGTGACGTCACCAAAAAAAGCGATTGGTTAAAAGCGCTTAAAGATATTGACGCCGTTTACCATTTTGCCGCGGCGGTTGGAGTGGGCCAAAGCATGTACCAGATAGCCCATTACGTGAAAGTAAACAGTTTTGGCACTGCTTTGCTTTTGGATATTTTAGCCAACCGGAAGCATACGGTGAAAAAGCTCATTATCGCCGCCTCAATGAGCTCTTATGGAGAAGGGACTTATAAATGCAGCGCCTGCGGTTTGGTCCGTCCACCGCTTCGTGACGAAAGAAAGCTTGAGAAAGGGGATTTCGAAGTTTACTGTCCAAATTGCGGTAAAATCGTTTCTCCCGTCCCGACAAATGAGAAGGCCAAGCAAAATTCCAATTCCATCTATGCCATCGGCAAAAAAGAGCAGGAAGAGATGGTTTTGACTTTCGGTAAAGCCTACGGTATTCCTTCCGTGGCCTTGCGGTATTTTAATGTTTATGGCCCCCGGCAAAGTTTGTCCAATCCTTATAACGGGGTGGCCGCCATTTTCTTGAGCCGGGTGAAAAACGGTAAGCCGCCGATTATCAATGAAGACGGACTTCAGACGCGTGATTTTGTCCATGTTACAGACGTTGTCAATGCCAACATCGCCGCTTTGGAAAAAGAAAGCGGAAACTACGAAGTTTTCAATGTCGGTTCAGGCAAACCGATTTCCATAAAAGAAGTGGCCCAAGTGATTATTACGCTCAACCTGAGCCATCTCCATCCGGAAATTACCGGCAAAGTCCGTAAACTTGATGTCCGTCACTGCTTCGCCGATATCGGTAAAATCAAAAAACTTCTCGGTTGGCAGCCGAAAGTGGATTTCTCAACCGGCATGAAAGAGTTGATCGAATGGGGTAAAAGTGAAAAAGCAGTAGACAAAACGGATTTTGCGTTAAAAGAATTGGCCAAAAGATCCCTTCGATGAAAGTCTCATTTGTTATTCCTTTCCATAATGAGGAAAAAAACAGCCGTTTGATGCTGACGAAATTGGTATCCTTTTGTAAAAAACAGGCATACCGGTCGGAAATAGTCCCGGTGGACGATCGAAGCAGTGATAATACCGGAAAAATCCTCAAGGAATTTTCCCGCAAATATGCGTTTATCAATCCCCTCTGGCGCAGAGATGACGGTGAGGAAAAAGGCAATACCATGGGAAGAGCTTTGGTTGAGGCTTCGAAAAAAGCCAGCGGAGAAATAATTATCTGGACAATGGGTGATTTGTCGGATGACATGGATACTTACGGTGAAATCATTTCCCGATTAAAAAAGGGTGACGATCTGGTTTTCGGTTCGCGCTACATGCCTGGCGGTTCAAGAGGCAATCTTGACCCTCTGAAGGCCTTCTTAAGCTCCTGGGGGACACTGCTTGCCAGATTACTGTTTGCAGTGCCGGTCCATGATATCACCAATGCTTTCCGGGGTTTTAAACGGGAACTCATCGAAAAGATACAGCTCGATTCTGCCGGTTTCAGTATTTCACCGGAGTTTGCTATTAAAGCCCATTTGGCCGGTTATCGGTTAGGGGAAGTGCCGACGGTTTATACCAACCGGAAAGAAGGCGTTTCCAGTTTTAAACTTTACCACATGACTAAAAGTTATTTGGAAGTATATTCGGAGCTTTTCTTCCGTTTCAAAATCCTCCACCAGCCGCTGGATTTTATTAAAAATAAATAATTATTTTCCCAGCCAATCTTTTTTCAGTTTCAGAAAGTTCTTTTCCTCAATCGCTTCCCGGATTTGGGACATGAGGGAGCCGAAGAAGGAGAGATTATGGATGGTGGCCAGCCGGTAGGCGAGAAGCTCGCGGCAGCGGAAAAGATGATTTAGGTAAGCCCGGGAGAAATTTTGACAGGTGAAACACAGGCAATCCTTATCGGGCGGATTTTTGTCAAGGGAAAAAGCGGCTTTAGTGATGTCATAGCGGAACTTGTTTTTCAAGCCCGCTTTTTTGGTAAAAATCCAGCCCATCCGGCCCAACCTCGTCGGCGTAATGCAATCCAGGCTGTCGATTCCTCTTTCGACACTCAAAAATATATCTTCGATTTCACCAATGCCCAGGAAATGGATCGGTTTTTCTTTTGGTAAAAGTATGGGCATTGTCCAGTCAAGGACGGCAAAAACTTTTTCCCGCGGTTCGCGGCTGTTGGCTACCGAACCGATGGCAAAACCGTCAAAGGACCGGCCGGCCATAAACTTAGCTGAAGCTTTGCGGAGGTCTTGGAAAACCGATCCCTGAACAATCCCGTAAAGTGCATGAAAATTTTGTTTACTCTGAGCTGTTTCCAGACAGCGAAGAGCCCAGCGGTGCGTTCTCTCCATTGCCTCTCTCGCCCTTTTCTTTTTAATCGGGTAAAAAGTGCACTCATCAAAAGCCATCATAATATCGCTGTCGAGATCCTGCTGGTAGGAAATTGAGGCTTTTGGACCCAGAAAAACTTTCCGGCCGTCCCAGACGGACTTGAAAAAAATCCCTTCTTCATTAATTTTTACGAGACTTTTTTCATTTTGGGGATTGTTCTGTCTCGGTCCGCCTTCACCGAGACTGAAGGCTTGGAAACCGCCTGAGTCAGTCATGATCGGTCCGTTCCAGTTGGAAAATTTGTGCAGCCCGCCGCATTTTTTCACCGTCTCGATA
>JALHWS010000167.1 GCA_022866885.1 Candidatus Microgenomates bacterium
CCGAAAAAGTTGCGCCGGGTATGATTAGAGTTAAATTCACCAATGATGCTTACAAACCTAGCGCTAAACCTCCGCAGGATAGAAATTTAAGAGTGGATAAAATATATGTGAATGATGTTGCTTATGAGACAGAGAATGCCAGAAGGTCAGGCTCCGGATCGGGAGAGTGGTTATATAGTAATGGATACTTCCAATACCAAGTAAAATAAAGAAATAGATATGTTCCTACTGCCCAAAAAGATACTTGTTTCTCTTTTATTGATTCCTCTTTTTATTTTTACCCCCTCTAGTGCTTTTGCCAAAGATATTACCAGCGTTCTTCTTTCGAAAACGGATACATATGCCGGTGACTATATCCGCGCCGGAGAGACGGTTACCCTTTCTGGTGTTGTCGAAGGCGATGCCTATCTTGCCGGCGGGACGGTTTTGGTGGATGGAATAGTAAAAGGAGATCTTCTAGTTGCGGGAGGCAATATAACCATCATTGGAGAAGTGGAACAAAATATCCGGGCAGTCGGCGGGACGATAAACATCAGCGGAAAGATCGGGAAAAATCTCTCTCTGGCCGGCGGTAATATCAATATCGGGAAAGAAGCGCAAATTGCCGGAAATCTGGCCGGAATGTTCGGTAATCTGGAATATTTAGGCAGTCAAAAAGGCAGCATGAATTTCATGGCCGGTAATGCCAATTTAAATGGTAGCGTTGAAGGAAATATAGAGGCGGCGGTCGGCAATCTGTCTCTTGGCGAAAATGCCAAAGTAGCCGGTAATTTATCTTATACCGGTAAAAATGAAGCGGTGGTTGCGCCAAATGCCATTGTTTCCGGCACGACCAATTTCAAACAGGCGGAAACTTCTCCTTATTATTCCCCGGCAGACCAAAATGCCTGGGGCAGGTTGCAACAGGGAGCCGGTGCAATGAATAAAGGCTTTGCTTTTGTCAGTTTTGCCATCGCAGCTGTTATCGGTTACCTCTTTTTAAGGCTTTTTCCTCACCGGGCTATGTCTCAAATTGAAATCTATGGCAAAAGACCAGTCAGGAGTTTGGCTCTGGGGTTATTGACCTTTATCGCTGTTCCGGGAATATCTCTTCTTTTTGCCATCACCGTCATCGGTTTGCCGATTTCTTTCCTTATCATGATGGGACTGGCGATCATAGTCTATTTTGCCAAAATAGTGATTGCCCTTTATCTTGGCAGGATTATTTTGGTGAAGATAGGTTTCGGTCAAAGGGCCGGTTGGGCGCTTTTATTGGGGCTGGTGATCTATTATGTTATCGGCGGCTTGCCATTCGTCGGTCCGCTTGTCAAACTGCTGGTACTTTTTGCCGGGAGCGGTGCTATCGTGACCGATCTTTACCGTCTCTATCGATCTCCTACCCTCCGCCGAATTCTTTAAAACTTATATTAAAACCCAAATGTCATTGCGAGGCCGTAGCCGAAGCAATCCCGTGATACTACAGTAATTCCAACGGGATCGCCACGCTCTCCGCCAGCTGCCGGATCGCTCGCGATGACATTTACATTTTTCATGCTTTTTTATAGAATGAGTTTATATGTCCAGTCTTTTCATCTCTTTCGAAGGTCTTGAAGGCAGTGGCAAATCCACTCAAGCCGGACTTTTAGCAGGGCTACTGAAAGAAAAGGGATTTCCGGTAATTGCCACCAGGGAACCGGGGGGAACGCGGATCGGCGAATCCATCAGGGCAATTACTCATGGCAAAGAAAATGTTGACCTGACGGCGGCAGCTGAAGCCTACCTTATGGCTGCTTCCCGGGCCCAGCATGTGCGGGAAATCATCAAACCGGCCTTGGAGTCAGACAAAATCGTCATCTGCGACCGTTTCCTTGACTCATCGCTGGCCTATCAGGGATACGGCAGGGGATTGGGGGAAACTACAATTTTTCAATTAAACAATTTAGCAATTAATCTTAAAAACGTTTCAAAGGCAGACGTAGGACAAATACTTCCTGATATTACTTTCTTTCTCGATATTTCTCCCGAAGTCGGTTTTGCCCGCCGTAACAATACTGACAAAATCGACCGGCTGGACCTTCAACAAAAAGATTTTTACCAGCGGGTTTGGGAAGGCTATAAAAAACTGGCGGAAAAATATAAAGAGCGTTATATCACTATCGATAGCAGCAAGCCGATCAAGGAGGTTGCCGAAACCATCTGGACAAAAATCGAAAGCCATCTTGTCAGGTAATACCCATTGCAAGAAGCGGCAGATTTTGGTATTATTATCTTATAAAATTTTCAGAGGCTGATAAGCTCCTTCCGCCAGCTGGCGGATTTCAGCTTTTAGATTAAGGAGATAATACAAAGAAGCAGAAGTATTATCTTCTGCTTTATTTTTTATGAAAGATATTTCTTTAAAAGAACTTCTTGAAGCCGGTTGCCATTTCGGGCATCGGGTTGACCGTTGGCATCCGAAAGCGGCCAGGTTTATCTATCAGGCCAGGGATAAAGTCCATATCATTGATTTAGCCAAAACCCGAGATCTTCTGCAAAAAGCCGCCGAAACCATAAAGACTTATGCCAAAGAGGGAAAAACAATTCTTTTTATCGGAACCAAAAGACAGGCCAAAGGCGTGGTCCGTGAAGCGGCTAAACGCGCCGGAATTCCTTTCATGACCAACCGTTGGATCGGCGGTTTTATAACCAATTGGCCTGAAGTGAAGAAAAACATCGACAAGCTCAATAATAGCCGGAAAGCCAAAGAAAAAGGAGACTGGAAACAATTTCCCAAACACGAGATTGTCAAACTTGAGAAGGCGCTTCGTCAGTGGGAACTGGTTTATGAAGGAGTGGCGGATTTGAAAGCTGTCCCGGATGCCGTTTATATCATTGATGTGCGGAAAGAGGATAATTGTTTGCGTGAGGCGGTTAAAAGCGGGATAAAAGTCATCG
>JALHWS010000168.1 GCA_022866885.1 Candidatus Microgenomates bacterium
CTTGAGTCTGAGTTTCCATTTCTATCAAAGCACTCACTGCAGAAAACCGGCCGGTCACCGCTTGGTCTGAACGGTACTTCACAGTCTTTTCCGCATTTACCGCAGACTGCTTTATACATTTGAGACCTGCCTCCGCTTCTTCGGTTGAAGTCCGGTCTGCCGAAATTTGGTCTTCCGCCGGATCTGTTGCCGCGATTAAAATTTCCCATAGTCTGCTGATTATACTACTTTATGGATAGAATTGTTAGGGTATTTATGATTGTTGTCGTCTGTATGGTCTTAAATCAAGAGTGCTATTGGCTAATTCAGCTCTATTCTGTTCCTTAAGACGACTAATAATATCCTTAGGAACAGCAGGAATCCATTCTTCCTTTAAACGTAAATCTCCAGGAAGTGCTTCTGAAGCATCCAGCAAGTTTAAGATCAGCATTTCTGAGGAACCTTTTCTTACATCACCAACAAGACGATCGATTGTTACTTTGAGTACTCCATAATCATTTTGTCTAAGTACAATATCACCAATTTCTATACCGCTGGTTCCATCTTCTCTTGAGGTGCCAATTTTTGCAGTTCTCAATCGATAATTGCCGTTTTTATTATCTACAAACTTCCCTGATTTTAACAATAAAGGGAGATTATCACCTTTATATTGCATACTTTTAGGATCTAAAAATAATTGTTCTATACTCTCTAAAGATCTTTCTGCAACAATCATTCCTCTTTGCGCGCCTTCTCTTAAATCCTGCCAACCTATGACTATTTTCTTTCCCCCTTCTTCTCCAGTTGGATATATTACTAAACGGGATTTACCTTCATACATATCTGCTTCAACATATTTTATTGTGTCTATTTTTAAGTCAGAACCAGGCACCCGACCCTTTATTTCAATGTCTGGAATCGCCTGACACAAATTTTTTATGCCTAATGCCTGGGTTGGGAATTTTGCATCTATTTCTGAATTCATCACAAGTTCATTAATAGGTCCCATCATATATATAAATATTATATTATATTAAACAAATACAGAAGGGGTGTGTTTTTTTAGTTTTCAACTCCTTCCTTTTCACGGGGAAATATGTAAGATTAAAGGCAAATTGTAGGGCTAGAGATGATTTAGAGCTGGTGTTGGTTGGGGTGTTCTCTCCGGTAAAGCGCTGGTGAATAGGTCCGCCTGTCTAAAGATTTCTCCAACATTTTTTAAGACATCCAAATGAGAAAGTGTAATTGGAATACTCCTCTCCCCCGACTTTTGGTAGAAAGTGACGGGTTGACCATCGGGTTGTCGTACTTCGTAAGTGTGAATTTCCCCAGCAGTAAGATCGTAACGAACATGTGTGTTACTGGAAACCTTGTCTGCGTCTGCTGGAAGAATATTTATTTCCAGGGTCATATCTGATGACTGTAAATGGACTTTTTTCCCATCCGATAAAACACCATCACTTTCGGACCACATTGGACCAAATTTCTGCTCACCTTTATCTCGAAGGGTTTTAGCTATTTTTTCGGCACAAGCCTGTTGGTGCCTTCCAATAGTTCTTCTGGAGAGGGCTTGGAATCTTCCACCGTCTTAGCTGTAGTTTCATTAACTGTTCTGTCGCCGCCTTTTTTTGTAGTAGGTAACAATCTAACTATTCGTTTATAGACGCTAGTCTTTGTCCCCTGAGGAAATGGTATTTCACTCATTTTTATTATCTCCAACAATAAACCACTCTGATAGTCGGCTGAATCAGTTTAATTGACTCTAATTATATAACTAATAAGTAGGAATATATATGTATCTAATCTACTTCACGGGGAAATATGTAAGATTAAAGGCAAAAGGAGTAAAATGGGGAGAAGATGTAAATTTAATACACTTCTAGTGGATGTTTACATTTTGGGAAAATATGAAAAAGCAAAAAAGAGAGAAAGTCTACGCTTTTATAGACAGCCAGAATCTGAACCTAGGTACATGCGTGAATATTTACCGGAATAAAAAGTTGATCTATAAAGGATGGAAATTGGATTTTAAAAAGTTTAGACAATATTTGACAGATAAATTCAGAGCGACTAAAGCTTTATTGTTTATCGGATATATAAGTCAAAACAGGAAGTTATATAAATATTTGGAATCTTGCGGTTATGATTTAGTTTTTAAGCCGACAGTTACTGATAATTACGGTAAACCGAAAGGAAATATTGATGCTGAATTGGTTCTTCACTCTGCCGCAATAGAATATCCCCGTTATGATAAAGCAATAATCGTATCAGGTGATGGTGATTTTTATTGTTTGCACCAATATCTGAAAAATAGAGGAAAATTACTTAGAATAATAATTCCAAACATAAAATCTGAATCGTCTTTATTGAAACCTTTTCAATCATATAAGACATTTATAGCTTTTGAAAAACAGAAGCTAGAGTGGAAACCACAAAAAATGGGAGGCGTTGCACGTAGACACGTAGTCTAAGGTTCGTATTCTCC
>JALHWS010000169.1 GCA_022866885.1 Candidatus Microgenomates bacterium
AAGACTTTTTTTCACATTCTATCCTCTAATGAGACAAATTAGGCTATTTAGATCTTTATATTTATGGAACAACATCCTGTCCCAAGAAATATTTCCAGTTTTGAATTTCATCTTGTCGGCGACATGACTTTGAGACAATTTGGTTATGTTGCCGGCGGAGGCATCTTAGCTTTTCTCATCTACAAAATCGCTCCTTTTCCGGCAATTATAAAATATCCTCTTGTTGGAATAACTGCTCTTATCGGTCTTGCTTTTGCTTTTTTGCCTATCCAGGAGCGGCCGCTTGACCGCTGGTTGGTGGCTTTCATTAAAAGTGTTTATGCGCCCAGCCAATATTTATGGAAAAAAACCAATCCGACGCCGGAAATTTTGGCCCGCATCTCTTTTGTCACCACTATTTCCACTCCCCAACAGCAAATCGCCAGTAAAAACGAAGCAGAGGAAAAACTGCGCGCTTATTTGGCTACCGTTCCCGCCGCTCCTCACCAGACGTTGAACTTGCGTGAACAAAGCTATATCAATAAAACCCTATCATACTTCAATACTACTTACATAGCTGCCCCTGTCGAACAGACTCCAAAACAACCTACTCCCGTCACCGCGCAACCGGTTAATGTAGTCCAGGTACAACCTATCACACCAATCACTGTCCCAGAAAAACCTGAAAATAAAGAGCCGTTGCCGTTGCCGGAAATTTTGGAAGCGGCTATCCAGACCCAACCGGTCACTCCTGTCACCGCGCCGGTTACCAATGAATACCTGTCTTTGAAAAAACAACTGGATGAGCTGGCGGCCGAAAAAGAGAAACTCGCCAAAGAGTTAACCATGCTGAAAACCGCGCAGGAAAAAATAAACCAACCGGAGGTGGTAAAACTGCAACAGGCCCAGGAAGTAAAAAAACCAACCATCCAAACGGTTACTCCCCAAATAGCGGTCAATGAAGTTGGCTTGACAAACATTTCCCAAGTGCCCAATTTAGTTATGGGAGTGGTCAAAGACAGCCAAAAAAGGTTCCTGCCAAATATTATTTTGACCGTTAAAGACACTAAAGGGATACCTATCCGGGCCATCAAAACAAATAAATTAGGCCAGTTTGCCACCGCTACCTCACTACCAAACGGCACTTATCTCCTTGAAGTTGAAGATCCTTTGAAAAGGTATGTTTTTGATATTGCCGAAATCACTCTCTCTGGAAAAGTTTTCCAACCGATTGTCATTTTCGCCAAAGGCGAAAAAGAATTAATCAGGGAAAAATTAAGCAAAGAACTGTTCGGAAATGTTAATATGTAAATATGGCTCAACCGACATCTGCCCCGATTCGGGCCACCACTCAGGAATTTATTGAGATTGAAGATGTCATTGATGATGTCATCATCTTAAGAGACGGCGCCGCTGCTCTGATTATTGAAACAACGGCGGTCAACTTCGGCCTTTTGGCGGAAGAAGAACAGGATGCTTTGATCTATGCTTATGCCGCGTTTTTAAATTCTCTCTCGTTCCCGCTCCAAGTCTCTATCATCTCCAAAAGAATGGATATTTCCCAATACATTGAATTGGTCACTCGCGAAGAAGAAAAGCAAACCAACCAGACGCTAAAAGAAAGGATCCATCAATACAGGGAATTTATCCTTTCGATCGTCAAGGAAAATAAAGTGCTGGAAAAGAGATTCTATCTGGTGGTGCCTTTTTCACCGCTGGAGCTGGGAGTTAAAGGCGCCTTTAGCCTTTCCGGAAAGAAAAAATTGCCTTTCGCGAAAGACTATATCCTTTCCCGCGCCAAAACCTCACTCTATCCCAAACGTGACCATTTGTTCCGCCAATTGGGGAGAATTGGCCTTAAGGGCCGGCAATTACCGACCCAGGAATTGGTTGAGCTTTTTTATAATATTTACAACCCGCCGGCCACCGGTGAAAAACTCGGAGAGATTACCGGTTACACTAAACCGTTGGTTGAAGGAATAAGTCGCTCAAGAATATGATTTTGCCTTTTTCAAAACCAAAAAAAACCGCTGTCCCGGTTAATGTTGCGCCAATAGCGCCGCCTGTGGTGCCGATAAAACCGATCGCCTCTGCCGCGCCAACGCAAATCGTCAAAGACGCCCAAAAAATCACCAAGGGATTAGTCTCTATCAGAGATCTTATCGCCCCCTCTTTGGTTGAAGTGGATTTTGACAACCTGCGCATCAATAACAGTTATTACCGGACGCTTTTTGTGGCCGGCTATCCGCGTTACGTTTCCGCTAATTGGCTGCACCCGGTTTTGTCTTTTGATCATTCTTTGTTTATCTCCATGTTCATCTACCCGACGGAGTCAAAAGCGATCCTTGAAGACTTGAAAAGGAAAATCGCCGAGATGGAAGCCACTATTCAAGTAGATATTAAAAGGGGTAAGGTGGTTGACCCGGCCGTCCAAGTGGCTTTGGATGACGCTCTGGCTCTTCAGGCACAGTTAGCCAAAGGCGCCGAACGTTTTTTCCAGTTTTCCCTTTACGTCACCATCCCTTCCGACTCTCTTGACGATATTAACCGCCTAGCCAAAGAAGTGGAATCAACTTTAGGCTCAATCCTGATTATTCCCAAACACGCAACGCTAGCCCAGGAAGACGGCTTTAAGTCAACCCTGCCTTTGGGAGTAGACCTATTGGACATTACCAGAAATATGGACACGACTTCTCTGGCCACCACTTTCCCTTTCACCACCGCTTCGCTGACTGCCAATGAAGGTGTCCTTTACGGCATCAATGAACATGACGGCAGTTTGGTGATTTTCGACCGGTTTTCTTTGGAAAATTCCAACGCCGTGGTTTTGGGTAAATCAGGAGGCGGAAAAAGTTTCCTGGTTAAGCTGGAAACCATGCGCCAGCTTCTTTTTGGCACGGAAATGATCGTCATTGACCCGGAAGGAGAATACCGGGAAATCACTAAGGCTCTAAACGGCGAGGGAATCGAGTTTTCCTTCAATTCGCCGATTAAAATTAATCCTTTTGATTTGTCCGGAGTTTACGAAGAAGGGGAAAACGAACTGGGTTTGAAAATTTTATCCCTCCACAGTCTGATGCGGGTGATTATGGGTGAAATTGCGCCGGCGGAAGACGCCATTTTGGACCGGGCGCTGGTTCTCACTTACAAACAAAAGGGGATTACTCCTGATCCCTCGACCCAGAAAAATGAACCGCCCCTTATCGAAGACCTTTAT
>JALHWS010000170.1 GCA_022866885.1 Candidatus Microgenomates bacterium
CTTTGGATGTATTGTGAGATAAATTCCAGGGTTCTTCTTTCTCTAGTATAAAGTACCGGGGCCATAATAAAATCCGAATTCCCGTGTCATTGCGAGCGAAGCGAAGCAATCCCATCCGAGATTGCCACGGCTACTTCGTAGCCTCGCAATGACATGAAATTGTGTAAGTCCTATACTCTATTTTCAAATTAATAGAAATATATCCGAATGTCAAGACAGTCATTCTATGATAAAATGACACTAATAGTGTCATCCTGAGCGAAGTCGAAGGATCCCCTCCGCTTTAGGAAATTCTAACGGGATTCCTCTCCGCCAGCGGGCGGATCGGAATGACATAATACTATGAACTTCAAACTTGCCGCTCCATTTAAACCAACCGGTGACCAACCACAGGCAATTGAAAAACTGCGGGAAGGGTTAAAAACCGGTGTAAAAAACCAAGTCTTATTGGGTGTGACCGGCAGCGGGAAAACTTTCACTCTGGCCAACGTGATCCAAAAAATCCAACGGCCGACCTTGGTTATTTCCCACAATAAAACTTTAGCCGCCCAACTTTATCAGGAGTTCAGGGATTTTTTCCCCAATAACGCTGTTTCTTATTTTGTTTCTTACTACGACTATTACCAGCCGGAAGCCTATATCCCGCGAACGGATACTTATATCGAAAAAGAAACGGAAATCAACGATGAGATCGACAAATTAAGGTTAGCGGCCACCACAAACCTGTTGACCCGAAAAGATACGATCATCGTTTCCTCCGTTTCCTGTATTTACAATATCGGTTCGCCAAAAGTGTACGGTAAGTTTGTCTTGGAGATTGCCCAAGGGGCAAAGATCTCCCGGGAATCGGTCATCAGACGGCTGGTGGATCTTCAATACACCAATAATCCGCTGGACTTTCGAAGAGGCACCTTCCGGATAAGAGGGGAAACGATCGACTTGTATCCCGCTTATGAAGACATCGGTATCAGATTGACTTTTGACGGTGAACGGATAGTTTCCATCAATAAGATTGATCCGCTCGAGGCTAAAATAGTGGAAAAGCTTGATCGAACGGTCATCTATCCGGCCAAACATTACATGACGGATCCCGAAAAATTTGAAAAAGTTTTTCAGGATATTCGAAGGGACTTGCAAATCCAAAAAAATAAATTGCTGTCAGAGGGTAAGGAGTTTGAAGCCAGGCGGTTAAACCAGAAAGTGAATTATGACCTTGAGATGATCCAGGAAATCGGATACGTAAACGGGATTGAAAATTATTCGCGTTATTTTGACGGCCGCCGTCCCGGGGAGCCTCCTTACACTCTTTTTGATTACTTTCGGGAACCTTACGGAGATGACTGGCTCCTGATAATTGATGAATCGCACATGACTATTCCTCAAATCAGAGGGATGTACAACGGGGATTTCAGCCGGAAAAACACTTTAATAGACTTTGGTTTCCGGTTACCCTCGGCTTTGGATAACCGCCCTTTGACCTTTCGGGAATTTTTAAATAAAGTCCCGCAGACAATCTACGTTTCCGCCACTCCCGATGAATGGGAATTATCATTAGCTAAAACATCTGTTGGTAATCATGTCATTGCGAGGAGCGAAGCGACGCGGCAATCTCGGACGGGATTGCTTCTCCGCCAGCCGGCGGATCGCAATGACTATAATGGAATAGTTGAGCAACTGGTGAGGCCAACCGGGATTATCGACCCGGAAATTTTTGTCCGGCCGACGGAAGGACAAATCACGGATCTCGTCAGGGAAGTCGAAAAAAGAAAAGAAAAAGGGGAAAGGGTACTGGTCACGACGATCACCAAAAGAATGGCTGAAGATTTGGCCGAATTTTTGCAAAAAAAGAAATCTCTTAAAGTCCAATACCTCCACTCGGATATCCAAACTTTGGAAAGAAGCGACATTCTGGATGATTTGAGAAACGGCAAATATGACGTCTTGGTCGGGATCAATCTCCTTCGGGAAGGCCTTGATCTGCCGGAAGTCTCACTGGTGGCTATTTTGGACGCCGACAAGGAAGGATTTCTGCGAAGCACCACTTCACTGGTCCAGACAATGGGACGGGCGGCCAGACATACCAGGGGAACCGTCATCATGTATGCCGACAGGGAAACTGCTTCCATGAAAAGAGCCATCGATGAAATCAACAGAAGAAGAATATATCAGCAGTCTTATAATAAGAAACATAAGATTACTCCAAAGCAAATTACTAAGCCTGTTAGAGATAAACTGACCACCAGAGAAAAATTGGCGGATGATACTTCCGTTAATTTCTTAAACAATCAAAAAAGGATTGAATACAGGGAAATTTTGGCATATGATTATGACTCTTTAACTCCGGGAGATCTGGTAAAACTTATTAAAAAAATGGAGACAAACATGAGAAAAGCGGCCGGGGATCTTAATTTCGAGCTGGCTATAGAAATAAGGGATAAAATCAGGGAGTTGAAAGAAAGGAAGTTGTGAAATCAATAAGCGATAAAATCATCATTAAGGGCGTCCGGGTACACAATCTGAAAAACCTGAATATTGAACTGCCTAAAAACAAATTGATTGTTTTTACCGGTCTTTCCGGTTCCGGCAAATCATCGCTGGCTTTTGATACGATCTATGCGGAAGGACAACGCCGCTATGTCGAAAGTTTGTCTTCTTATGCCCGTCAGTTTATCGGCATTATGGATAAACCGGACGTCGATTCGATCACCGGGCTTTCCCCGGCCATTTCCATAGACCAAAAGACCACTTCCCACAATCCGCGTTCGACCGTCGGCACGATTACGGAAATATATGATTACTTAAGATTACTGTTTGCCCGTGTCGGCCATCCCCATTGTCCGGCCTGCAACAGGGAAATCAGCCGTTTATCATCCCCCCAAATTGTGGAAAAAATCTTGTCGCTTTCCCAAGCGTTGGTTATTCAAAATAGCCGTAAAAATTTGAAAGTGATGATTTTATCACCGGTGGTACGGGACAGAAAAGGCGAATTCAACCAGCTTTTTTCAAATCTTCGCAGTAAAGGTTATACCAGGGTCAGGATCGACAGACAGATGTTTCCGCTTGATGAAGATCTGGTTTTGATAAAAACCAATAAACATACGATAGAAGTGTGCGTTGACCGGCTGGTCATCGACCGGCAATCACTGAAAAAAGGAATCGTGGAACTTCGAAAAAGGCTGACGGATGCTGTTGAACAAAGCCTGAAACTTTCCGACGGTCTGGTAATTTTTTCCGTCATTGGCGAC
>JALHWS010000171.1 GCA_022866885.1 Candidatus Microgenomates bacterium
ATAACCCAAATTTTGCCTCTACCCCGATTCTCATTTAGGTAGGCCCAAATTTGTTGAGTACACCTACTACTAAACGATTTTCATAAAAAAGAAAGTTAAGGATTACGATTAGAAATAGAGATAATGTTTGGGCTTTGCGCAGTCCCTTGCACCCGCAGGTTATGTCCTGTTGGCATAGGATGCTTCCTATAGCTTCGCCTCAATCCCTTCCTTTCTTTCTCCGAAAGTATGTTCATAAGTTAAATAAGAGCCTAATCTCACTATTAAGAATAGAGCGCAAATTATCAATACGACGTCAACATAGGCCCCCAGCCTAAAAATACCGAAAAAGCCGAAATATAATGTTATCAGAGCAACAGCCGCCTCCAGTATAGCTGATCTTGGTTTTTGACTCAGACAAAGAAAACCACAAATGGTTACCATTGTAGGACAGTTTACAGCTCCCAATGGTGAATATAAGAATGCGTTCAACCAAACTGGGCTTTCGACCCAATGCAGGTACCAAAAACCGAATACCAACCCAAGAATACCGAAAAATAGATTGACCGGTGCAATATTTTTAAGATCAAAGTTCAGGTTCTTTGCAAGATAGGCATGAATAATTAGTACTAAGAACATCGCGAAAATAATGATATTTGATGCTATCACATACTTTACTGAAATGATTGTTGCAGAAAGGGAGAGAAAAGCAATGAATAAAGAGAACAGACTATTTCTAATCTTCTTAACAAGTAATCCTAGCCCAATAACCACTAAAAACAAGATGTGTACGAAAGCTGAATAGCTTTCTACTTCCTTTGAAATATTTTCCAACATGCTTGTAATTGCTTCAGGTGTTTTCATAAAAGTAAGCACAAAAATAGCCAAAAGCAGCAAACCAAGAACAATCCATTTAATTCTATTTTTCATAAATTTTCCTCCATACAAAGGAATGATTAATCACCAGAAATATATTCCTTTTGAATTCTCTGAAGTCAATTGCACATAACGAGCCTGTAGGAAAACCCCCTTCCTGCGATTAAGGAGTGATTTTCGGGGGCGTCTTGACCCCTCCCAAACATGAGATCGTTGATTGTGGCGCATTCTGTGAAGTCACTTTTTTCTGCATCTCGCCCAAGAATCGGCTTGGGGACTTTTTCTACAGGCTCAACGGCAGAGGTCAGCGGTGGCTGTAAACCATCCGCTGGAGTGAATTATTAGGCTAAATTTCTTTATCATCAATTTGTGCAATTGTTTCGGAGTGAGTTCATTGACGACGGAACTCGCGGAAATAAAAAAGGCGCTTAACAATGTCGTCTTGAGCAATAAAACGACGATGAGGATAACAGTCTTTTTATTAAATGAAAATTGGTGTTGTTTGGCTTTTTCCATATTATTCATTATTCTCCTTCATGTCTGCAGTAATTTTTCTTTCATTTAAAAAAAGTAGTAATGAAAAATATATGATAAATGCACCTTGAACCACGGTGAAAAAGGGATACCACCAGATGCCGCCCAGACAGGGCTTTCCCATAATTAAGTGATAGACAACCGGCTGCATCAGGAGAATGCTACCAGTGAAGATCGCTAATGCCATACTCCATTTCACCCTTTTGATTAGCAGCATTGCCGCGGCAATGGCAATTAGAGCCAGCAGGGTGCTCGGAAGAGCACCTTTCAGACCGCCGTTCTGAAGAAAACCAACGACAAGCTCCCTTACGAACTTCTGACCGGTTTGTACCAACAAAAAAGCCGCCGGAGCATATAGATAGATGGAGGGTGATTTTAACCCCATCCCAATCCCCTGATCAGGTTGGCCCGCATCATCACGGTATGCGAGGATGGCGAAATACCCGATCATGATGCCCTGAAAGATCGGGAACAAAGGGTACCACCAGACGCCATTGGGTTCTTTATAGCCGAAGATGATATAGACTAAGAACCATTGAAACAATATCGCCCATAAAGCCGGTATCATTCCCAACATCAGCCCTGTTTTTTTCCTCATAGATATAAGAATAATACTGATAATTCCGGCTGAGATAATAAAGACATCCCCAACAATATTGATCCGCCAGCCCATCCTGACTGCCAGCGGCAGCTCCCAAGCCAAGATGTGCAATAGATTATAGAGCAATGCGGCAACAGTAACCTGAAGATAAATTGCTGGTGATTTTATTTGATTCATATTTTCCTCCAAAATATTTTGGAGCGCGCAACAGTCACTTTAGTTTTTTATAAACAAGGAAACAAAAAACTGTTATCAACAATCCATGAATACCAACTACGAAGGGCCCGAAATAAATATGATTGCATGTTCCTGATGCGGGTGTTGCAATACCGGCAACAAAATGCAGAAGACCCCAAATTGAACCAACAAGAAAAGCCCCTCTATTATTCAATACACACAGAGGCACAAGTATGATCCACATAATTGTTAAAATACCCGCCGTTTCCAAGACCAGGGGATTTGTTGATAAGAGTTCGGCAGCCTTTGGCAATTCGAGATAGAATTTAACAAGCAATTGAGCGCCTATGAGACTGATCGACATCCATTTGAGAAAAGATATATTATTAAGTGATTTTGATTTTTCTGTTGCTACCATGTTAGCCTCTTTTTGCTACCCATTTTTAAAAAACTATTTATTGCTCTTCTCCATTTTTTTAATTTTTAAATATACCGCCGCACTTGGTTGCGGTATTCAATCCATTGTTCTCCAAATCGACTCTCCATAAATACTTCCTCGGCCAGAATAATTTTATGGTGAACAGTCAATGCGATGATCACCAGCATCCAGTTGATGGGATTCTGGACATAAACAGCCGATGCCAGCGCCATCATATAAAGACCGAATAGCATGGGGTTTCGACTCAAACGATATATGCCGGTTGTGCGCAGAGCCGTATTTGCTTGTGCAAGTCCAACACGAAGCGAAAATGTCCCAAGCTTTAATATTGCAAGTGTAAAAAACATAACTCCGATGCCGACTAAGGCAAGGCAAATCCAGAAATAAACATCGTTCTTTGCAAATAGCGAGAGATTGACAAAACGCGACTGAACATGGATTAGTATGAACGATGTAAAGAGCGATATTTTCCCAAGAAAAAACAGTTTCTTGTTTATTCCTATACACCCCACACTTTCCACTTTCTTAATTTTCTGGATAATTCTTGGGACTATTGCCGCAAATACAAATATAGCAAACACAACTCTCAATACAATTAGTTTCTCCATGAGTACACCTCCTTTGCCACGTTAGCGTTATCTATTGTTCTTGTGCCAGTTCAAGAAATAATTCATTTAGGACTGTTACATGCCTCTTTCCATAAACGCCATGTCATGTACAGGGCAACGGCAACGAGAATGACGTCAAAATAAACATTCA
>JALHWS010000172.1 GCA_022866885.1 Candidatus Microgenomates bacterium
GAAAAACCGCTCTCTATCTCATTATTTAAACAATTGTCACTCTATGCCCTTAGTGTTCTTCTGCCACCCTTCGGGCTTATCCCGGCCATCAAATATCTCCGGCAGGAGGACAGCAAAGCAAAACAAGTCGGGATTATTGCCGTCGTTCTCACTCTGATCTCTTTAATAATTTCAATTATGCTTCTGATGAATTTTCTGAACACTTTCAGCCAGGCCTTAACCGGTCAAATGGGCACTTTCTAAGATGAAACCATCTTTGCTTTTTCTCACCTGCGGCAATGATAAAGAGGCGGAAAAAATAGCCAAAACTCTTTTGGCAAAAAAATTGGTTGTTTGCACGAAGAGATTTCCCGTCACCTCTTCATATTTGTGGAAGGGAAAGATTGCTTCTGGTAACGAAATACTTTTGATTATGGAATCGACTGAGGAAAATTTCCCAAAAATAGAGAAAGAAGTGGCCAAAATCCACAGTTACGAAACCTTCGTCTTGCTTTCTTCTCTGGTGACAAAAACCACCAAAAAGGTAGAAGGGTGGATAAAACAGGAATTGGGAAAGTAAAAAAATTTGACAGGCTTTGGTATAATGTTTAATACAATTCATAAAAGCGCTTGAGTGGAGTCACGATCCACGAGCTTCCCGCCAAAATGTGGGACGGAAGTTGAACCGTAAAAATACAACAGTCGATGTCGTCCGCCAGCGGGCGGATGGAGCCGACCCCAAGAGCCCTGTACTATAAGGTACAGGGAAAAAGGATGGGACCGCGGGAGGTTTTTTTTTATACCTCTCGTTCCTTACTAATTAGTCTATTAGATTAATTGGCGAAGAACGGGAGGTTTTTTGATGGCTGGTTTGCGATCCGCAGTTTACCAGCCGATCAATCCCGTACTCGCGCTCTTGCGAGACAAAGACGTAGACCTTACGAGCAAGTAAGCGTAGTACCGGGATATATGGTGGCCGTAGCTCAATTGGTAGAGCATCTCGCTGTGAACGAGAAGGTTGGCGGTTCAAACCCGCTCGGTCACCCATATGAAAAAACTAAATGGAAATTATCTTAAATTGGCGATCCAGAAAGATGGGCGTTTAACAGATGAGACGCTCGCTTTTTTGCGGTCTTCCGGTTTAGTTTTTGAAAGTTATCAAAAGAGACTTTTTTCCCGCTGTCTGAATTTCCCTCTGGAAATCCTATTCCTGCGGGATGACGATATCCCAAATTATGTTTCTGCCGGTATAGTTGATCTGGGCATTATCGGGCAGAATTTACTTTATGAGCTGAGACCGAAAGTGAAAAAACTTCTCAACTTGAGATTCGGTTTCTGTTCTTTAATCGTCGCTGTTCCCAAAGAATCAAATTTTACCAATATCAAGGAATTGAAAAATCAGAAAATTGCTACCGCTTATCCGAATTCCGCCGGGCGATTTTTTAGCCGTCAAGATGTTCCGGTTGATCTCGTGCAGATTAAAGGTTCGGTTGAGGTTGCACCATCTTTGGGAGTCGCCCAAGTGATCGTTGACCTTGTTTCAACCGGCAGCACTTTGATCTTAAATGATTTGAAAATTATCAGGAAAATCTACGATTCGGAAGCGGTTTTGATTACAAATGATAAATCATTAATTTCTCAAAAAGAACAATCCAATATTAAAAAATTATTGACCAGATTTAAGGGAGTTTTATCGGCAAGAAACTACAAATATATTCTGATGAATGCTCCTGAAAAAATATTGCCGAGGCTTAAAAAAATCATTCCCGGCTTGAAATCGTCAACTATTTCTTCTCTGGCAAAAGAAGGTTGGGTTTCAGTCCAGTCGGTGGTCAAAGAAGATATTTTTTGGGAGACGATGGAAAGATTAAAAAAAGTCGGCGCTTCGGAAATCATGGTCTTGCCGATTGAAAAAATAATTATTTGACAATTTTAATTGTCATCCCGAGCGAAGTCGAGGGATCTTATTATGAAAGTCATAAAACTTAAAAATCTGTCCAGAAAAGACTATCAAAGAATTATGCAAAGATCATTCGGGACCAATGAGGAAATCATTCCTCAAGTGAAAAAAATTATTGAAAACGTGAAAAGAGACGGGGATCAAATCATGCTGAAAAAATACCAGGCCAGGTTCGGGAAAGAAAATTACCGGTCAGTCCAAGTAACTGAGGAAGAAATCGCCAAAGCTTACAAAGAAGTGGATCAGGAATTTATCACCGCTTTAAAACAGATGATAAAAAATATTTCGGCTGTGCAGAAAGCACAACTGCCTAAAAAAGTTGATACGGTGGTTAAACCGGAAAAGGGTATTTCCGTCTGGCGGGTGTGGCGGCCGATTGAAAAAATCGGTCTTTATGTTCCCGGCGGAAAAGCGGTTTATCCGTCATCGGTTCTCATGACCGCCATTCCGGCCAAAATTGCCGGCTGCCGGGAGATTATTCTTTGCTCTCCGCCAAAAGCAGACGGACAAATACCAGCGCCGACTTTGGTGGCGGCTGACATGCTGGGTTTGAAAAAAATATTTAAAGTCGGCGGGGTCGAAGCAATCGCTGCCATGGCTTACGGAACTGAAAGTATACCAAAAATCTATAAGATTTTCGGTGCCGGAAACTCATTTGTGACGGCCGCTAAAATATCGGTTTTCCCGAAAGTTGCCATCGATATGCCAGCCGGCCCTTCGGAAGTCCTGATCCTGGCTGACGAGAGTGCAAATCCTGCCTGGGTAGTAGCCGATCTTTTGGCCGATGCCGAACACGGCCCTGATTCTGCCTGTATCATCGTAACAGTCAAAACACAAAATAACGCGGAAAATTGTGTTAAGGAAATCGAGAAACAAATAAATAATCTTTCTACTAAAGACCGGATAAAGGAGTCGTTTAAAAAATACGGTTTGATCCTGACGGCCGATACCTTTAAAGAAGCAATTGATTTTATCAATGATTATGCACCTGAACATTTGGAAATCATGACCGGAAATCCGGAAAAAATTGTAAGTCAAATCCAAAATGCCGGATCGGTCTTTCTCGGTGATTGGACGACCAAGTCAAGCGGAGATTACGCTACCGGCGCCAACCATGTCCTGCCAACCGGCGGTATGGCTAAAATGTATCCGCCTTTGGGTGTAGATGCTTTTGGCAAATGGATGCAGGTGCAAAAATGCACCAGAAACGGATTGTCGAGGATTTCAGAAACAATTGAGATTATGGCGGATATAGAACAGTTGCCGGCGCACAAAAACGCAACCAGCATAAGATTTATTTAATTGACCAAATAGATGCTATCGCTTGAATATGATCAATACTAGAAAATATTTATCAGAAGTAGCGGAAAAAATAATTCCCTACCAGTGGGAAGAAACCGGTATGGAAAAAACATGGCGTTTCGATGCCAATACTCCACCATTTCCTCCCAAAAGCCTGCCTTTTTTCCTGAAAACAATGGCGGTAAACTGCCCGATCAACGAATATGCCGATCCCTCTTACACCAAACTGAAACAATTGATTGCCGGTTATGAAAAGGTCAAGCCTTCCATGATTACCGTTACCAACAGCGGTGACGAGGCGGTCGATGTGTTGGCGAAAACTTTTCTTAATCCCGGAGATTTATTCATCACCTCCCCGCCAACCTATGAAGTATTTTCCATCCAATGTGAAATAAACAGAGGTAAAAATTTGGAAGTGCCTCTTCTA
>JALHWS010000173.1 GCA_022866885.1 Candidatus Microgenomates bacterium
CTGATGGTTACTGGTTCGGATGAAGGGGCGAAAGGCAATACGGTCATGGGCGCTAAAAAAATGGTAACGGTGGAAACCGGCGTCTCGGTCGCCGTTCCTCTTTTTATCAAAAAAGGCGACACTGTCGCCATCGATCCGGAATCAGGCGTATGCCTGGAAAGAGTCAGCCAGTAGTATTTATTCAGAATTTCCTGGTGACATGTCATCGCGAGCGAAGAATGAGCGTGGCGATCCCGACGGGATTGTCCCGCCTCAGCGGGATCCCGCCTGATGGCGGTGATTTCTCCGCCAGCCGGCGGATCGCAATGACATTGTTTTCGGGAAGAACCATATCAATACAACCCCGAAATTTGACAAACTAATCCCTAATATGTCATCCTATATAACACATGAGATGGGTAACCATTACCGCCCTCTGGTATAGTTTCTGCTTATTTATTATTCTTTCTGCCTCACTGGTAATTATGAACAAACACATCGATGATCCTTCAAAAAACCGTTTAGTTGTGATGGCTAAAGATCAGGCCGTTTACGATCCAACTAATTCCACCCCTTTACATGACATCAGACATCTGGTCCTTAAGAAATTTCTGACTGATTACCGTTCACCGCTTAAGGAAAATGTTGACGAATTGGTCAAGCAGGCTGATCTATATGCCATAGATTACGCTCTGATCCCGGCCATCGCCATGCAGGAGTCAGGCGGCTGTAAAAATATCCCTATGGACTCCTACAATTGCTGGGGTTTCGGGATTTACGGAAGCAAAATTACTAAATTCCAATCATATAACGAAGCCATCTCCCAAGTGGCAAAAACCATCAAAGAAACCTATATAAAAAGCGGTTTGACAAATGTCACTCTTTTGGAAGACAAATGGGTACCGCCAAGTAGAGGACAATGGTCGTCTTCCGTAAACTTCTTCATCGGCAAAATCCGGGAATACGAAAAGAATACCCCTGCCTCTTGACAGACCTATAATAGTGTGCTACAATCCGTCCTTAGATCCTAAGGTTATCTGCCTGTTGGCGGAATGGCTTTAGGATTTTTTTATGAGAAAAATATTTCAATCATTTTTCTTTATTTTTCTGATCACCGCTGTAACTTTAAGCCAGCCTAAAAAGACTTGGGCTAAAACCATGGTTTCTTCGTCGGCTCAATTGATAAAGAAAATTAATGTCAGCCCGAAAGTGACTAAACGTAATTACAAAACGGATTTGCGGGTTTTGAAATTAAGCCAATTTTTAAGTAAACATAATTCCTGTCTTGTACCATACGCTGAATATCTGGTTAAAAGAGCGGACTTTTATAAACTTCCGTGGCATCTGGTGGCGGCCATTGCCGGCGTTGAATCAACCTTCTGCCGGCATATCCCTTATAATTCTGCCAACTGTTGGGGATGGAATAACGGGAACTTCCGTTTCCGAAGCTTCGGATACGGGATTGAAACGGTCAGTCAAGCTCTGGCCAACCGCTATTTCCAAAAGGGGAGAACAACTCCGGAAACGATCGGACCGGTTTATGCGCCGCCGTCTTCCACCTGGGCGGGGAAAGTCAGATCTTTCATGTATAAAATAGAAAACCAGCACATCCTTCAGCCGGTTATCCTTTCCCTAAATATCTAAATAAATTATAATTACATTATCGCCAGAGTGCTGAAATTGGTAGACAGGCACGCTTTAGGAGCGTGTACCCAAAAGGTGTGGGAGTCCGAGTCTCCCCTCTGGCACCAAGTTATGTTATAATTTAGAAAATTATGATCACCTCCACCATCAAACAATTGCCAAAATCGACGGTTGAGATAGAGATAAAAATCTCCTGGGATGAAATTAAAGTCACTTACGAAAAAATCTTCGACCAGGTAACCAAAGAACTGGAACTGCCGGGTTTCCGCAAAGGCAAAGCGCCCAAAGAACTGGCGGAGAAGAATGTCAATAAAACCAAAATCTTTGAAGAAGTGATCAGGGAGATTATCCCGAAAGCTTATGCCAATGCCATCAAAGAACATAACCTCCAACCGATAATCTCTCCGAAAATCGAAGTTATGAAAGCTAAGGAAAACGAGGAATGGGTGGTCAAAGCCACCATTGCTCTGCGGCCGAAAGTGACCCTGAAAAGTTACAAGGAAAAAATCAAGGAAGCCAAAAAACCAAAAGCTAAAATCTGGACCCCCGGTGAACCAAAAGAAAA
>JALHWS010000174.1 GCA_022866885.1 Candidatus Microgenomates bacterium
CCGTCCGCTTAAAGATGGCGTGATTGCCGATTATGTGGTGACCGAGGCCATGCTTCGCTATTTCATCGACCGGGTTTGCGGCAAGACCAGATTTTTCAAGCCGGAAGTGATGATTTGCGTCCCATCAGGCTGTACACAGGTGGAGAGGCGGGCAGTCATGGACGCGACTTTGTCAGCCGGGGCTAAGACCGTTTATCTCATCGAAGAACCGCTGGCAGCCGCCATTGGCGCCAAAATCCCGATTGCCCAGCCTTCCGGCAATATGATTGTTGATACCGGCGGCGGCTCCACTGAGGCGGCTGTGATTTCTTTGGGCGGAGTGGTTGTTCATCATTCGGTGAGAGTGGCCGGAACTAAACTGGATGAGGCGATCACCAGTTATATTAAGAAAAAGTTTAACCTGCTTATCGGTGAGCGGATGGCTGAAGAAGTCAAAATCCAGGTCGGGACAGCTATCCCGCCATCTGCTTCAAAAAATATTGTTTCTAAAAAAGTGGAAGTCAGGGGTCGCGACTCTTTGAATGGACTGCCAAGGATGATCGAACTGACCAGCGAGGAGATCGCCCTTGCCATCCAAAATCCTCTTAACATGATGATCGGCGGGATAAAGACGATTCTTGAAAATACCCCTCCGGAGTTGGCTTCAGACATTATCGACAAAGGCATTGTCCTTTCCGGAGGCACTGCTCTCCTTCGTAACCTTGATAAACTGATAGTACAAGCAACCGGTGTTCCGGTCCATGTGGCGGAAGATCCACTTCTTTGTGTTGTCCGGGGGACAGGAGTCGCTTTGGAAAACATAGATCTATACAAAAGGACCCTTGCCCACCGGTAAAATATTATTCTATCCTATAAAATAACAATACAAGACTATATTTCACAAAGTTGTTTCACGAGCACTAAAATAGAAAATGAACCTATAATGATAAAATCCCAAAAAACAAACCGTTTGCTTGTAGAGCGGGGATTATTATAGAATATAGAAGCAAATGATAAGCTAAACACTGATAGACAATATGTATTCAAATAAGGGATTAATAAAAATTTATTCATTAGGTAATTTTGTTAATAATATATGAATATAGGGTTAAAAACAAAATCAATCTTAGGAATAAGCATTACTATAGACACTAAGGAAAAAGTCCTAAAGGAAGTGGGAAAGTGGTTAAAAAAACCAAGAACGAAGGACCAAAAACTGGGGACAGAGGACAAAAATTCATTGGTTATTTTTACGCCAAACCCGGAAATCATCACTTACGCGCAAAAAGACGATAACTTTAGACGGATTGTCAATTCGGCCCAAATCAACATTCCTGACGGCAGCGGTATCTCTTGGGCGATGAAAAAAACCTATGGGTTAGAAATAAACCGGATTTCCGGGGTAGATTTCATGTTTGAACTTTGTCGACTATCCCTCGAAAAGAGTCTCACAGTAGGACTTATAGGCGGAAGGGGTGGGGTAGCAGTCGATGCAGGGGAGTGCTTACGGAAAAAATTCTTAGGACTGAAAGTTGAAGTGTTGAAAGAGGCGGAGATCAGAATTCAGAATTCAGAATTCAGAATTCAGAATGATTGCCTCGGGGATGGCAAAAAAAGAGGCAAAGCCTCCTCCTTCCAGGTGGAGGAATTAGAGAAGAGGTATTTTTATTCTTTAGCCAACGAGATAGACCAGAAAAAGGTCGATATCCTCTTCGTCGCGCTGGGTTGCCCCAAACAGGAATACTTCATTGAAGAGATCCGAAAAGCAATATGCGGTAAAAACACCTCGGAAGTCCCGATCAAATCGGGACGGGGTGACAGGCTGAAGCGAAGAGGAAGCCTTGGCTCCTCCGAGGTGAAGGGATTAGTAAAGCCTCTTATCTTGATGTCCGTCGGCGGAGCATTTGATTATATTTCTGGAAGAATACCTCGGGCG
>JALHWS010000175.1 GCA_022866885.1 Candidatus Microgenomates bacterium
AAATTTGCATATCACTGCAATCGAATAAAAAATACCCCCGGCTGTCAGGTAAAGAATCTTTGCTTCGGTTTTTTCCGAAAGATATGCCTTGTTGACTAAGAAAATTATAAGAAGGAAAAAGAAAGCCGGCATATCATTATAGTTTAATACTTTTATTATAGGAGTAAGGAGAAGCGGTGTTATTGCCAAAACGGCAAAAAAGGAAAGCTTTTTTTCAAAGTGGCTTGCAAGAATCAAATACAATATAAGCGCAATAAAGGAATGAAGAACTACCGGTCCGAAATAGGCCCAAATCAGATAATTACCCGGGATAAGGCTGTTCCACAAACCACCAACAAAACTTGATCCGAAAACCATGTCAAGCTGTGTTGCGGCCCCTCCGTTAAAAACCAGCCACTGTTTGGTCAGATCCCAACCCGTATCAGACAGATCAACGCCCTGCCATATCCAGAGAAGCTGATATAAAAAAGCAGTAAGGAAAATAAGAAACCCGTAATTAGTAAAAAATTTTTTAATTGATATCTTCATATCCTCCTGGCAAAAAGGCAGTAAAAATACCACTTCAGATAATGCGGCACCCATTTCCAGATTTTAAAGTTCGAACTTCCTTCCGTTCTATCCAGCCATACCGAGGGTATCTCGGTTATCTTAAAACCCCTTTTATATGCCTTTACGGTTATTTCCATGGCAACCTCAAAACCACCCTTGCTTTCGATGCTTATTTTATCAAGCATGGATTTTCTATACATTTTAAAGTTATTTGTAACATCGTTTGTCGGAATTCGGCTTAATAATCTAAGGGACCTTCCCGCAAGCCCGGAAAGACTTTTTTTAAATTTGCCTCCACCTATCTGTCTCCCGCCTCTCATATATCTTGAACCGCAAATAATATCATAGCCTTCGTCCAGTTTTTTTATCATCTGTCCCACAACTTTAAGGTCATCAGATAAATCGGCCATTAATACCAATACGGCTTCACCTTCTGAGCATGCAAGACCTTTTTTCAAAGCATTAACCACGCCTCGCCCAAAGTCATTTTTTATAAGCTTAATTCCAAGATTGTTAAAGTTTTCAAGATTATTTTTTACTACAGGTATAGTGCTGTCTTCGTCAAAATCATAAACAATCAGAATTTCCTTATCCTGCTTGATATTATTCCGGATATGCTCCAAAAGGTTGAGTATATTTTTATCCTCATTGTAAACGGGGACAACAATGGAAAGCATTACATGTTCCCCATTTCAATTTGCTTTTTAACCCACGGGATGATTTCATCAAGCACATCGGTCAGCGAAGTATTAGCCTCAAAACCCAGTAATTTTTTTGCCTTGGCTATATCTGGGACCCTCTTCTGTACATCATACCTGTAAGGTTCGTCAGATGTATAGCGGAAAGGTTTTCCGGAATTTATTTTTTTCCATATTGTTTCGGCAAGTTCAAGAACGGTAGTGGACCGTGCCGTGGAAATATTAAAATCCTCGTTTAAGGCTTCTTTTTTTTTCATACAGTATCTTATGCCTTTTGCAAGATCGCCGCCGTAGGTATAATGCCTGATCTGATTGCCATTGCCAAGAATATGAAGCGGGTCCTGGCCCTTCAGGACTTTTTGTACAATATCAGGAACAACGTGGCTGAGTGCAAGCCG
>JALHWS010000016.1 GCA_022866885.1 Candidatus Microgenomates bacterium
AGCGAAACAAAATTTGAGGAAGTCATCAGCGCCGAAAGCTTAAGGAAAAATTTCCTGCCGGAATACCCCGGTCAACTGCATACCGGCATCAGCATCTATGACGCCGGCGGAGAAAAGTTACTGCTTTCAAGTTTGACCGATCAGTTAAAAGACCTTAATCTGACTGTCAAAAAAAATCTGCAGGAAGTTGGGTTAAAAGTTGGTTTTGTCCAGATAAAAGACCGGTATCTTTCAAGCGTTTCGGTTGAGAAAAATGAACTGTTGAAAAAAGGCGCGGAAATTGTTTTCCTGGTTGCCGGAGATAAAATCCTTGTCGGGAAAACGCTCGAAGTGCAGAAATTCGCCGAATTCACCTTCCGGGATATGGCCAGGCCGGAGAAAGATAAACGGTCAGGGATAATGCCGCCAAAACTGGCACGGATGATGATAAATCTGTCTGAAACCGGCAGTGACGGGGTTTTGTTTGACCCATTTTGCGGCAGCGGTACCATTTTGCAGGAAGCGATGACGATGGGGTATAAGCAAATTCTTGGAACCGATATCAGTAAAAAAGCCGTCAGCGACAGCCAAAAAAATATCCACTGGCTGTCGGGACATATCCACGATTTGAAGAGGTTGTCGTACAATATAAAAATAGGGGAGGCGGACGCGCGGAGACTGTCCGAAAAATTTTCCCGTAATTCTATTGACGCGATTGTAACTGAACCGTATCTCGGACCGCCATTTTTTGAGAAACCCAAATTCGCGACGGTCAGCAGAATTTTGCCGGAACTGGGCAGTTTGTATTTGGCGGCTTTTAGCCAGTTTGGGAAGATATTGAAAAAAGACGGCAAAGTGGTGATCATTTCCCCGGCTTTTAATATTGAGGGAAAGTGGCAGTTTATGGATATCCTGCCGCAGATACACAGAAACGGTTTTGTCCAGAAGGATTTGTTGCCATCGACGATGCAACCGTTATATCCTGCCTATCAGAAAGACAGACAATCGGTGGTCTATGGCGGTAAGGAGCAGTTCGTCAGACGGGAAATTCTCGTTTTTCAAAAAATATGAGCAATTTCAATACTACTTTTAAGCTGATCATGATGCTGGCGGTGGCCGTCGGATCGCTCCTTCTATATTTCCTCTATCTGATTTTGTTTACCCCAAACGGTGTTTTAGGTGTGTTATAATCTTTTCATGCTCAGAGACGATATCCAAAAATCGGTAAATGAAAACCTGAAAGCCGGTAAAGCTCTGGAAGTGAAAGTCCTCCGTTTTCTTCTCTCGGAAATCCAATACGCCGAGATTGCCAAACAGTCCGATTTGACTGACGAGGAGACAGTCGCCCTTCTTGCCAAAGAACTGAGAAAAAGAAAAGAAGCCATTGAAATGTTCAAAAAAGCCAACCGTGACGATTTGGTGGCCGACGAGGAAAAACAATTAACCGTCATCCAAAAATACTTGCCTCAACAGTTGACGGAAAGTGAATTGGAAAAAGCGGTTGACGAAGTCCTCTCATCACTTCCGGATAAATCAAATATGGGGAAAATCATTGGTTTGGTAATGGCCAAAGTCAAAGGCCAAGCCGACGGAAAAATGGTTGCGGAATTGGTGAAAAAGAAGATAAGTTAACTTAAGTATTGCAGAAATATCGGTTCTCGTGTATATTATGCCAATATGCCAAGAAAAACT
Organism: Candidatus Microgenomates bacterium; assembly: GCA_022866885.1. Classification (GTDB taxonomy): domain Bacteria; phylum Patescibacteriota; class Microgenomatia; order 2-02-FULL-39-11; family 2-02-FULL-39-11; genus JALHWS01. The sequence goes on from JALHWS010000016.1 coordinate 1,672, forward strand.
AAAAAAACTCAACTATTAAAACCGGAAATTTCCATTGAACCACAAAAGACAGAAAAAAAGAAAATAAAGCTTTTTTCGGTAAAAAACATCATCCTGCTCGTAGTGATGGTGATTATCGTTCTAGCCTGGAAATTCAAAGGTAATTTCGTCGCTGCCCTGGTCAACGGCCAGCCGGTTTCCCGTTTCGAATTAAACGACCAGCTGGTTAAGCAATACGGCGACCAGACTCTGGATAACATCATCAATGAGCGGTTGATTATTGCCGGAGTCAGACAAAAGGGTATTTTTGTCACTTCAGCTGAAATTAATGACCGGGTAAAACAGATTGAAGAGAAATTGAAAGACAAGATCTCTTTGGCAGACGCTTTGAAGGCTCAAGGATTGACAGAGAGTGCTTTTCGAAAACAGTTGGAAATCCAAATCTCAATCGAAAAAATGTTTGACAAAGATGCAACAGTGTCTTCAAAAGAGGTCGATGATTATCTTGCCCAAAACAAAGAGGCTTTCAAGACCGCGACTGATCAGGCGGCGATCCGGACAGACATTGAGAGCACGCTCAAACAGCAAAAAAGCAGTGATCTTTTCAACAGCTGGTTTACCGAAATCCGCAAGAGTGCCAGCATCAAAAAATTTCTCTAAATACTAAATATACATGGCTGATGAGTTAAAACCTTACCTGAAAGATTTTCTCTTATATTTATTAATCATTATTATTGTCATTGCCGGTTTGACTTTCTTGATCTCCCAAAAACCAACCGCCGAAAGTGATAAAAAAGAGGCAGCCGGTTCTTCACAGATTGATTATAAGCAATACTCTACTCCACCGAAGATGGAGATTGATACGGCCAAAAAATATACCGCAAAACTGACAACTAACAAAGGCGTTATCACAGTGGAACTTTTTGCCAAAGAGGCTCCAAACGCGGTCAATAATTTCGTCTTTCTGGCCAAAGAAGGGTTTTATGACGGGACCAAATTTCACCGGATCGTCAAAGATTTCATGATCCAGGGCGGTGATCCACAAGGAGACGGTACCGGCGGGCCGGGTTATACCTTTCCTGATGAGCCAATCAGCAGGGATTACAAAAGAGGGATCGTGGCGATGGCCAATAGAGGTCCTGATACCAACGGCAGTCAGTTTTTCATCATGCTTAAAGACAACGATCTGCCTAAACAGTATGTTATCTTCGGACAAGTGACAAGCGGTTTGGAAGTGATCGATAAGATTGCTCAGGCACCGGTAGCCGATAATGGTATGGGTGAAAAGTCCAAACCGACAGAAGAAGTAAAAGTTGAAAAAATTACCATCCAATGAGCCTCTTTTTTGCCTTACTGACCGCCTTTTTCTGGGGCTGCGGCGATCTGTTTATCGCTATTTCTTCAAGAAAATTCGGGGCCGGTTTCAGCTTTAACCTTTTCCGGATAATCGCCATCGTCGTCCTGACTATCCCTGCCATCATCTTTTTCCCGACCACGAATTTTACACCGGTAAATTTATGGACCGTGATAGCCACTTCCATCCTTGAGAGTATCGGCATCCGATTCTTTTTCAAAGCACTGGCTGAAAAAAACGCCGTTATAAACGGCACCATTGCCTCCGCGTTTTCCATCGTTACCATATTGGTTTGCCTGCTGTTTTTTGGAGAAAGACCAACGGTTGTCCAACTGTTTATGATAGGCCTGGTGATTATAGGCGTTATCATGGCATCGCTGAATGTCCGCGACTTATCCAAAATCCACCTGGTTGAAAAAGGCGCCCTTTATGCTTTTGCCGCCATGTTTATCTGGGGAGTTTATTTTGCCGTCGTGCGGATTCCCACCCAAGAACTGGGTTGGTTCTGGCCGGTATATTTTGTCAGACTGACGGTGATTTTGGAACTGCCGTTTATTTTTTCCAAAAAAATTTCTCTTCCGAAAAGACTTTTCAACTGGAAAACGGTTGGTCTGGTGGTGGCCGCTGCCGTTTTGCCGACCATCGGCGATTCTTTTTACAATCTGGGAATTGCCGTCCCCCAAACCGCCACTTCATTATTTGTACCAATTGCTTCCGCCTCGCCAGTGATTTATGTTTTTCTGGCCGGCTGGTTTTTCCGCGAAAAAATTGAGCGGATCCAAAAAATAGGGATTGCCACCACCATCCTCGGCGTCATCCTCTTAAGCATAAGATAAAAGAACAGTGATCATTTATTTCGTTTTTCCAGTTCCATAATGATTTTCTCCGGAGGGATATTTTTAGCAGCCAAAAAGACCAACAAATGAAACCAGAGGTCAGCCATTTCAGAAATAATCATCTTTTTGTTGTTATTCTTTCCAGCAATGATTACTTCACTGGCTTCTTCCCCGATTTTTTGCAAAATACGGTCTTGGCCTTTTTTCTGCAAAGAAGCAACATACGA
>JALHWS010000176.1 GCA_022866885.1 Candidatus Microgenomates bacterium
ATCGACGGAGTGACTACCAACCAGTATATCCTGCTTAAAGACGGTATTAAACCGGGTAATTTCCGCCGGATCATCAAAGAAATCTGCCGGGAAATGAAAGACAAACCGGTTTCAGTCGAACTGCCGGACAGTCAACTTTCCGAAAAGGAAATCATTAAAGAAGCGAAAAATTTATACAGTCTTGGAGATAATATCGTCATAAAAATTCCGATTATTCCCGATACCCTGAAAAGCCTGAACATCATCAGTCAGCTGGCAAAACTGAACATGGCCGTCAATGCCACAGTGATTATGACATTTGAACAGATGCTTCTGGCGATATCTGCCGTCAGGCACTGTAAAAAAACTTCTTTCGTCAGTCTTTTTTGGGGTAGGACTATTGAAGATCATGCCAAATACAGGAGCCGCTCGGACTTTATGGCGAAATTTCCTAAAGTGGGCATGGAATCTGAAGTAAACAAAGATCCGAAAAGTATCATTCAGGCAACCGTTTCTTATTTGAAAGAAGGTAATCACGAAAATATCAGGATTATTGCCGGCAGTATCAGAACTGCTTCTATGGTCGGTGAAGCCTTTGCCGCCGGGGTAAACATTGTCACCATGACCCCGGATAAGCTGATGGCCATGCTTTTTAGCCAACGGACCAACGAAACCATCCAGCAGTTTGACGAATCCTGGAAAGAAATCCAGAAACGGAAATAAGTCTTATGCTCCAAAATCCTAAAGCCATCATCACCGGAGGTACCAGAGGTATCGGCCTGGCTATCGCCAAAGAACTTATCAGTGAAGGAACTTCTGTCACCGTCTGCTCCCGTAGTCTCAAAGAATTAGAATCCGCTTTAACTGTTCTTAATCAAAACGGTCATCTCGTCAACGGTATTTGCGCTGATGTAAGCAAATATAACCAATGTAATAAACTGGTCAAATTTGCCTTAAAAAAGATGGGAAGGATAGATATCCTGGTAAACAATGCCGGTATTTACGGACCAATCGGTCCGCTTGAAGAAAATGACCTCTGTTTATGGCAAAAAACCATCGAGGTAAATCTTATGGGGATGGTTTATTGTTCTCAGCTGGTGATACCGCTCATGAAAAAACAAGGTCAAGGAAAAATAATTAATCTTTGCGGCAGCGGCGTCGGCAGTCCTCACTCTCTACCAAGATTTTCAGCCTATTATACTTCCAAAACAGCAGTCGCCGGCTTTACCGAAGTAATTGCCAGTGAATTGGAGGATTATAATATTCAGATCAATGCGGTTTTTCCGGGAGCGGTTAATACCGCGATGACTGATTACTTGCTTAAAGTAGGTCCGGAAAAATCCGGCAAAACGATGTATGAAAACGCCTTAAAACAAAAAAAGGCAGGCGGTACCCCGCCAGAGTTAGTCGCCAAACTGACGGCTTTTCTGGCTTCAGACAACGCTAATCACCTTACCGGCAGACTTCTAAGCGCCAAATGGGACTCTGTTGAACAGTTAAATAAAGAAAAGAAATTATCAAGCAGTACCTATCGGCTTCGACGGATAGACAACGCTCTTTTTTATGAAAAACGTGAGAAATAAGCCTGCGGTCGGGATCCTCGGTTTATGGCATTTAGGTTTAGTTTATGCCGTTTCACTTGCAAAATCAGGCTACCGGGTAACCGGATTTGACATGGATAAAAAAACCATTGAGAATTTGAAAAACAACCGCTCTGTAATTGCCGAGCCGGGTCTTGAAGAAAACATCAAAAAGTATGCCGGCGATTTACTCTTTTTCTCAAACGATCCGTCAGAAACAATCAGGAATAAAAAATATATTTTTATTTGCCTTGACATACCGGTTGACAATCATGACCGTGTCAATTTAAAACCATTTATCCGGCTTTTTAACCTCGCTCTGCGATACTCTTCACCTAACTCGACTATCGTCATCTCCAGCCAAATCCCGGTGGGAACTTCCCGGCAGCTTCGAAATCAATTAAAGGCCAAAGATCAGACTTTGGAATTGATTTACTTTCCGGAAAACTTAAGGTTGGGCAAAGGTCTGAAGACTTTCCTGCATCCCCAAAGAATAGTCCTGGGTACAAATAACGAAAAAACGGCAAATCAGTTTCGACAGGACTTTCCATTTTTTAACTGTCCTGTGCTAGTTATGTCTTTGGAAAGCGCGGAAATGGCCAAACACGCCCTGAATTCTTTTTTAGCCTTAAATATCAGCTTTGCCAGCGAAATTGCTGACTTGTGCGAAATATCCGGAGCCAATATCCAAGATGTTATTGCCGCCTTAAAATCAGATGCAAGAATCAGTCCCCAAGCGCCGATAAATCCCGGCCTTGGCTTTGCCGGAGGAACTTTGGGACGTGACATTCAGTCGCTGGTTAAAATAAGCGATAAATATCATTATCAGCCATCATTGCTTCAAGCCGCTTACAAGGTAAATAAAAACAGGTTAGATTATTTACTGCGAAAAATAAAAAATATTATGCCGAATTTACCTCAAAAGCAGATCGGGATTTTAGGACTGACTTATAAACCCGGTACCAACACGCTAAGACGGTCAATCTCTTTGGAACTGGTAAAACAACTTCACAAAAAAAAGGCTAAAATCAAAGCTTACGACCCGAGTATTAAGACGACTCTTTCTGCTTACCCATATCTGACAATTTGCCGGTCTTATAATGATTTTTTCCGCAATCTTGACCTGGCAATTTTAATGACCGATTGGCCGCAGTTTAAAAAAATCAACCTTCAAGAAGCGAAATCTCTTATGAAAAAAAGGGCTATTATCGATACCAAAAACTTTTTGGATTATAAAAATTTTATTTCTCTCGGATTCAAATATCATCCGATCGGTTTTCAAGTATGAATATCGCCATCATCGGTGCCGGTCTTATTGGTTATAAAAGAGCCGCTAATTTACCTAAAACGGTAAAAATTTCTGCCGTTTGTGATATTGTCAGGGAGCGGGCAAAACAGTTTGCCCAAAAATATTCCTGTAATTTCACCACTGACTGGCAGGAAGCAATTTCCAATCCGCAAGTTGAGGCGGTAATTATTTCAACCACCAATAACCTGCTTGCTCCGATTGCCTCAAAAGCAATTGAGAAAGGCAAACATGTTCTGATCGAAAAACCGGGGGGTAGAAACAGCACGGATTTCCGAAAGGTCATTTCCGCTCATCGAAAAAATCCGGTAGTGGTCCAAATCGGCTACAATCACCGTTTTCATCCGGCAATCATACGGGCTAAAGAAATTGTTGATTCAAAAAATTTTGGCCCGGTTCTTTTTATCAGAGGCAGATATGGACACGGCGGAAGATTGGGTTATGAAAAGGAATGGCGTTTTAATCCAAAAATCAGCGGCGGCGGAGAACTGCTTGATCAGGGATCACATCTTATCGATCTTTCAAATTATTTTATCGGCCCCTCAAATCAAGTAACCGGCTATACCCAAAGGATGTTTTGGCAATCTCCGCTTGAAGACGCGGGGTTTTTCATCCTCCGCAGTCAAAAAAAGCAGATTTCGCATTTTTCAGTTACCGCTTGCGAGTGGAAAAATATCTTTGTCCTGGAAATCATACTTAAAACAGCCAAAATCCAGATAAACGGCTTAGGCGGCAGTTACGACCACGAAACCTTAACCTTCTATAAAATGAAGCCGGAAATGGGTCCGCCTGAAGTTAAAGAATTCAAATTTGAAAATGACGATCGGTCATGGTACCGGAAAAACGAAGTGTTTATCAGACGTATCCAAAAAAAGGATTTTTCGGATAAAAGCATTAAAGAGAGTTTATACGTTTTGGAAACGGTGAAAAAAATTTACCAATTAAACAAAAAAGGGGAAGTATGAAATACCTGGTGACCGGCGGCGCCGGCTTTATCGGCAGTCATATTGTTGACGAACTGATTCGCAATAATCATCAGGTAGTGGTTATTGACAATTTTTCAACCGGGAAAGAAATATTTGTCAGCCATCACCGTCATGATCCAAATTTCCGGCTGATTAAAGGAGACGTGCTGGACAAAAAGTTATTGACTCAAACCATGAAAAATATTGATTTTGTTTTTCATTTGGCTGCCCATGCCGATGTCAGAAACGGTTATACTAACCATTCTGTCGACCACCGGCAAAACCTGGAAACAACTTTATCAGTCCTGGAGGCAATGTTTAAAAATAAAGTTAACAAAATCGCTTTTACTTCCACTTCTTCCGTCTATGGTGACGCCTCTGTCCATCCCACGCCGGAAACTTATCCCTTTGAACCGACCTCTCTGTATGGAGCTACGAAGGCAGCCTGCGAATCTTATATCCGCGCTTATGCCGGTTATTACGATTGGCAGGCGTATATTTTCCGGCTGGTTTCTTTTATCGGAGAAAGATATACACACGGAATAATTTTTGATTTGATAAAAAAAATCGCTGACAAACCGGATAAATTAACACTCTTTTCCGATGGGTCTCCAAAAAAATCTTCGCTGTACGTCAAAGACGGAGTGAGTGCTTTCTTTCAAGTGATTAATAAGGCGAAACAGCAAATAAATATTTATAACGTCGGCCATGAAGAAATTTTTACCATTGATGAAATAGTAAATATCATCTTAACTGTCCTGAAATGCCGTCTCCCGAAAAGTTATTTGGGAGGAAAACGCGGTTGGGCCGGGGATAATAATTTCGTCCATTTGGATATTTCCAAACTCAAATCTCTTGGTTGGAAACCCAAAAAATCGCTTAAGGAAGCGGTAAAACTAACGATTGATTATTTATTAAACCAGCCTGAACTATTTAGAGGAAAATGAAAAGAGCGCCTCTGATTTCCGTCATTATCCCCGTCAAAGGCAGATTACGCTTTGTCCGCGAAGCGATTGATTCTGTATATAAGCAAAATAATGTCCAAAAAGTTGATATTGAAATTATCGTTATAGAAGAAAGAGATTATCGAAATCGAATCGGTAAGCAGTTAAAAAAATATTATTCCCAAATCACCGTCCTTCGAAACCGTGATCTTGAAGGTCCCGGAGGCAGCCGGAATACCGGATTGGAAGGGGCAAAAGGCAAATATATTCTTTTTTTAGATTCCGATGACCGGCTTAAAAGGGATTTTATAAAAACTTCCGTTGATGAGCTGAAAAAGGATAAGAAATGCAGTTCGGTTATCTGCTTTTCAAATGCAGTCTTCTCAAAGGATTATCCGATTTTTGAGAGAATTAAATTATACCTTCTCATGATTATCAGGGATATTTCTCTTCTAGTGTCTTATGTATTTAACGGAAAATATCTTATGCCTTCCATGTTCTATCTCTGCCAAATCTCTCATATGGTATTCCGACGGGAAAGTATCGGCAATCTTCGTTTTAATTATGAGTATCGTCGTGGCGGAGAAGATTGGGATTTTTTTATACGGACAATGTCAGTGAGCCCGGTTAAAATCATTCTAAAACGGCTGCTCGTCTTTCGTTACTCCCAAAATAGTTCCACCAGTTCACGGGTAAACAGAAGGTTAAAATGGTTATCATATTCAAAATTAGCATCAAGATTACCGGTTCATATAAAAAAAAGCCTATATCACCGACTATTTCTTTCTTATATTAAAATTTTTAAAGAAAAAAATGATTGACGATAATCCCTGGATCAGTTCTGTAAAAAATACGGTTACGGTTACTAAAAAAGCGCTTACGAACTTATCCATCAGAGTGCGTTCCCACCAATACCGCCTTTTTATCAAATTATTGAAACCCAAATCTGCGAATAAAATTCTTGACGTGGGTGTTACTTCCGATGAAACCTTAAAAGACAGTAATCTATTCGAGAGACTCTATCCGCATCCCGAAAATTTGACTGCAGCCACGATTGAAACCCCCTCCCGCATAAAAAAACTATATCCGAAAATTAGGGCAGTAAAAATATTTCCGGGAAAGAAACTCCCCTTTGATAACAAGCAGTTTGATGTTGTCACCAGCTGGGCGACTCTGGAACATGTGGGCGGGAAAGAAGATCAGAGATTTTTCATCAAAGAATTGTTAAGGGTCGGCAAAAAAATCTTTCTTACGACCCCTTATAAATACTGCTTTTATGAACCGCACAGCGAAGTTTTCTTTCTCCATTGGCTACCTGATAAACTCTTCCGTCGAATTCTGCGGTCTTTGGGAAAAACTTTCTGGGCGAAGGAAACAAACCTAAGGCCTCTGGGAATCAGGGATCTTAAAGCAATAATCGGAGATAATGACGTCAAAATCAAACTTTACTGTTCATTTCCCCTTCTTCCGACTCATTTGATTATCTATAAAATCTAATTCATCCAAAAAAGCATCTGCTACCTTATCCCACCGGTAATTCTTCAATACTTCATTTCTTCCCTCTCTGCCCATTTGCAGTCTTCGGGATTTATTTTCCAATAATCTTATTATCATTTTTGCATATTCATCCGGTTTTTTAGGATCAGCCAAGAATCCTGATTTTCCGTGGATTACTTCTTCATTACAGCCAATACTTCTCACTACAGGCGTTTCACAAGCCATGGCCTCAAGCACAGTCAGACTAGCAGTAGTACCGATAGTTTCCGGATCAGCCGCAAAACAGACGATATCAGAAAATGAATAATAATCCGGTAAATTCTGATATGGTAAATTTCCAAGAAATTCCACATTTTCGGCAATACTTAAATTTTTTGCTTGTTCGAGGTATCGTGCTCTTACTCTTTTATCAGTGACTGTCTCAGAAATAATTAATTTTACCTGAGGATACTTTTTTTTAATAATCAGCAGGGCATGAAGTAAATATTCTGTCCCCTTAAGCGGTGTATAATCCGTACAATGCAAAAGAAGCAGATTGGTTTTCCATTTTTTAGGTTTCGGTATGTCTCGGCGGCGGAAAAAGTCTGTATCTACACCAAGATAGGTGATTTTATCCGGTTTACATCCGTATATTTTCTTAATCCAATCGGCCACCGATTGATTAATGGTCATTACGCGCGATGAATAAGCCACTCCCTTTTTATCAAAAGACTGATAAACTTTACTCAATAACAGACACCCGGTCCGCTTGAAAAAACTTAAACTTGCCAGCAGGGTTTTGTCGTAGAAGAAGGCAAACGGTTCAAAACAGAAGTAGATAACCGGCTTGGAAAACATGGATGCTAAATAATTTAAGGGAAACATGCTGGCAATCACGACATCCTGATTACTAATCAGTTTAGCCAGTTGCCGCTTTTCTTTTATTAGAAATATTGGAAACAATAACCAGTAAATCAGACTGTTGGAAGAATAACGACTTAAGGTCTCAACTTTTATTCCAATTTCGGCGAATTTGGCAATCCATTTTTCATCAGCTTTTTCCACAACAACAGTAACTTTATGCTTTTTGCGAAGACGGAGAGCAGTTTCAAAAATAAATCTTGTTCCACCGTTGGAATAAAGAAGATGGGAATGCAACCAAAGGACATTCATAAGTTACTTCTCGATTAAATAATTACCTAATATTAGGGCGTCCAATCCCGACTTCTCAAAAGTATGAATAGCTGTTTGAGGCGTTCCGACAATCGGAAGCCCATGCAGGTTAAAGGATGTATTTAACAAACAGCCAACGCCGGTAATCTTTTTGAATTCTTCCAAAATTTTCCGGTAAGCTGGATTCCACTCATTGACAGTCTGCGGCCGGCAGGTTTTATCAAAAGGATGTAAAGCGGCCGGCATATCCTCCCAGGCTTTTGGTTTGGTATCAAAAGCTTCTATCATGTAATGGTTGGGGTGATAGTTAACCAGATAATCTCTTGCGTCTTCCTCCAAAATGGAAGGCGCAAAAGGCATCCAGAAATCCCGCTGTTTGATGGCAAAATTCAGCTTACCGATCACTTTAAGATCTCTTGGGTCAGCTAAAATACTTCTGTTTCCCAATCCCCTTGGCCCCCACTCCTCTCTTCCGGCGAACCTGGCAACGATTTTTCCTTTTGCCAGTAATGCGGCCACTTTCTTATGAAGGTCATTGCTAATTCTCTTTGCTTTCTTTTTCCATATGGATTTTTCAATCGCTTCGCAGATCTCATCATCGGAAAACGACCGGCCAAGGTACAAGTCTGACAATTGTTTATATTTGGGAGTGACATTTTTTTCCCGGCATAAACGATGGTAACCTGCCAAAGCGGCGCCGACCGGCGTCCCGCCATCATCGGCCGCCGGATAGAAAAAGACTTTTTCCACTTCCGGCAACTGGCGGATCAGTTGATTGGCTTTCACGTTAAGGAAAGAACCCCCGCTACAAACAATCTTGTGAATACCGGTATAAGAAACGGCGTTTTTTACCCATTGACATACCAGTTCCTCAAAATATTTTTGGGTCGCCCAGGCGATATTGTCAAATCGCCGGCCGGCAAGAATTCCTGTCAGTTTTTTTGATACATCATATAAGTAAGCGCCGTATGTATTTTGGAACTCCAAAGGCTTTCGGGGATTAATCCTGATGATTTCTCGAAAGTTCTCAACCAATCCGTCATCTTTGCCGTAAGGCGCCAGTCCCATGACTTTATATTCATGTTCCCATTTTTTCATGCCTAAGAAGCCGGTCACTTCGCTGTAAAGGTTATTGGAAAGGCTATGGTAAAAAGTGGTCGAGGCAATCCTTTTTATTTTATTATTCTTTCCGACTGAAACGGTTGCCGATAAACCGTCTCCTGAACCATCAAGGGTAAGGATTAGGGTTTCATCATACCACGGCCGCTGGTAATAAGCACAGGCAGCGTGAGAAAGATGGTGATCAATATAAATTATCGGTTTGCCGGCCATACCCAGTGTGTAGAAAAGAGTTTTTATATCACGGGTCTGGCGGAAAAAATGAAGGATCTTGACGAAACTTTCGGCAAAAAATGAAGAATGCAGATAAGGAGCAAGAGCCACCTGAATCCTGCCTAAGTAGTTGACGTCGGCGTAAGGTGAACCGGCCCGGACTAAACAACCGACAGCTATTAAATCCGTCACCGACGGCTCAACCCCGGAAATTTCGTAAACTTTTTGGATTGACAGGATGGGCGGACCGGAAAAATTTTTGATATTGATCAGTCTTTCTTCAGAAACCGCAGCCAACACCTGACCGTCCTTTACCAAAGCCGCTCCGCTGTTGTGACCGTCATGGATACCCAATACTATCATGGATTTATTGCTTTTTGATACCATTCAATGGTTTTCCTTAAACCGTTTTCAAAAGGAGTTTTCGCCTTAAAACCGAATTCTTTCAGGGCTTTGCTTGTATCCAACATTCTCCTCGGTTGTCCATCCGGCTTGGTACTATCCCAAACGATTTGTCCGTCATATTTGGTCAATCGGCAGATAAGATCAACTAACTCTTTAATGGATATTTCAAATCCCGCTCCCAGATTCACCGGCTCCGCTTTATTATAAAATTCGCTTGCCAGTAAAATTGCTTCGACCGCATCCTCCACGAACAGAAATTCCCTGGTCGCCCGGCCGGTA
>JALHWS010000017.1 GCA_022866885.1 Candidatus Microgenomates bacterium
GTCGCTCTCATTTATTTTCCCGTCGCAGTTAAAATCTCCCAGGGATTTTAAAGGGCAGGTTGGAGTGAGAGAAGGAGAAGTAGTATTGTAAGTTAGGCTGATATTTGTTTCACCGCCGGGGTAATTTTGCGTGGTAATGAGTGTTCCACCGGGAGTATAAAAAGATACACTAGCAGCCGAAACTAAATTGATTTTTCCGGTTAATTGTGCAGCAGCCGCATTATAATTAAGGAAAGCATAGTTTAGCTGGTTGGTGCTCGATATTAGCGGCTTATTATTAAAAGTTAAACTGGTGCCATAATTCATCGTTACCATTTTTAAGCTATTATTTTCTTCATGGCTATAGACATTGGTTCCATTGCTTTTTAAATGACCAATAGTTGTTTCTCCGGTTGTATTTTTAGTATAAACCTGATCATGAACAGTTACGCCGGATTGAATAACCTGCAAATCTAACCCGACTGCTCCATTGGAGCCGAGAAGATCGGTAATTGAAGGAGACGACATGCCGGTAACTTTACGCGGATACAACAATGAAATATATTGCATGTTTTGCGCGGTTGATGTTGCCTTGATCGCCGTATGAGCATATTGTTTACTTTGACTTAAGTAATGTAAAGCGCTAAATTGGCTCAAATTTAATGACGCAGTGGCATTTATATGAATTGTTAATTCACGATCATTGGAATCATCACCATCATTTTTAAAACCAGCAGCACTATTGATTAGTTTATCAAAAGTTTCCATCCGCCATTTTCTTTCATTGCCCGTTCCCGAAATTCGAGTCGATCCACCATGCAATATCCAATCATAAGTATGTGAACGCTCAGCCTTGATGTCATCAATCACAATAAAATATTCATTATTGATACCTAAACTTTTTGGATATATCACAGTTCTTTTTATGCTTGGATCTGAAATTTGATCCCTGCCAAATGAACAATTTCCGGTATACACGCCTTTAGCTGACCAGTCTTTAAAAGAATATTTAATATTTACCACTGCTTGATCAAGTTCGTTGGTTGAAAAATAATTTGATAAATTCGCCTTATCAAGCCCCAAAGAATTTGCCGGATAGACATTATTATCGGTCCACCATGTCCAATCATTACAAGCTCCTCGATTATAATCAGTGTACGGACAAGTATATTGTCCGAGTCCATTCACCGGTCCAGTCCCATCGGCCAGAATCACGTTGTGGGCCTTTGCAGAAACTAAATTAATTGGAATTTCGCAATTGTCAGTAGGGGGATCATCGTGAGTTTTTCCATAATTTGCATATCCCGAATCAATCACCATCGAAGCGCCATGAGCGAACACTGTGAAATTTAATTGATCATGATGATTATGCCCTTCAAGCGTTGGTTTAATTTGTCCCTGCAATAACATCCAACTTGAATTCGGTGACCAATCGCGGCGAAACACCGCATAATTTTGCCCCATCAAAAATTGGGTTGGATTCCATGTCGGCGCTTGTTTCAAAATTGAATTATCAGAAAACAAAAATAAAAAGTGAGGTTTGACACGCGTGACATTTTGTCCATCATTGGTATGCCAAAGGTGAAATGGAGGGTCGGGAGTAAATTGGGCAAATAATCGGTGATCCAAGACCATAAAAGTTGAGTCTTCGAAATTAGGATTCCAACCATCTGGGCGTCTTTCTTTAATTAACACTTCGAACATGTTTTTTAAAGGTGGATCATCAAGTGCAAACAAATTAATGTTAAACAATCGTTTATATATCAAAGCCGTGGGGATAAAATCCAGTGTGGCATATTCAAGATATTCATCTCCGTGGTCAAAAACTCCGTCACTAGTTAACGATGCCTTAAAAACCAGATATAAATGGTTTAGTCCTTCGTTGAGAAAGTTTTGATTTTTTAAAACAATGCCGGCAATTAAAACTTCAGTCGCAAACCGGTGAATATGATTTGAAGAATTAAATCTAATCGGCCAATAGTCCCAATTATTTTTTGAGGTACTCCAATTCCCGTAGTGCAACCAATGAAGTCCGGCATCCGTACTCTGTTTTATAAATGTTTCCAGTTTTGTTTTATATGATATTGTTGTTCCGGGAATAATTTCAGTCAATTCATTTCCCATGAGATCATAAACAACGGCTGTACAAAAAATTGCGTTTGGTCCGCCTTGACTGGCATGATCAAAAACAGGCATGTATTTAATAAAGATTTTGATGGCGCTCATTAATTTTGCTTGTTCAGCTGTATTAATTGACAGTTTATATGATAATCCTGCATACGAAAAAAGTATATTTGACCACCACACATCAGTAGGTGAATAGGTTGGGGTTTGCCCAGGTGCATATTTTCCATTTGCTTCATCCCTGATGACAATATCGGCAAAATTTAAAGCTGAACCGTGAAAACTCCCATACCAGCTTTTATACGGTTCATTTTGCGCTTTTGTCCGTAAGGTATCTATTTCTTGTTGACTGCTAAAAAATAAATAAGGGTGATTGGCGGGTATTGTATTTACGTTTGGAACGGTTCCACCCAGATAATCCTGGGCCAGCACTTTTCCCGGCATTAAGAAAAAAAACAAAGCAATAATCAGTAAGCTAAAATATTTTCCCATCAACTCTATTCAAAACTACTCCGTTCTTTCCGTCAACAGATAAGAATTAGTATGACTTTAATATCCCCCTTTATTATCTTTTGATTTTGTTTCATAATAATAATTGATATGTCCCGTAATCCACGCCTCTCCGGCTTTACCCTGATGGAACTTTTGATCGTCATGACCTTAGTAGCCATATTGGCCGGGATGGCCCTGATGACAAACGTCAAAAGCTCCCTCCAAAAATCCCGTGACAGCAAAAGGAAGCAGGATCTGAATAAAATGGTGCGCATCTTCGAGGATTACTACAACGACCACCAACATTACCCGCCGGCTGATTCTGCTACCGGTATAATCCAAGAAGCTGCCTGGGGCCAGCCGTTTTCCACATACGTCCCGCTCCTGCCCAAAGATCCCGTTGCTCCTTCGCAAAATTATTACTACATGACCGATGATGCTCTTTTTGACTTTTATGTCCTTTATGCCCGGCTGGAGAATACGGCTGATCCGGATATCGTTACTGTCGGCTGTGAAGGCGGTTGCGGCCCAAACCGAAGTTACAATTACGTCGTCCACAGTGCCGATATCGTCATGCTGGCCGGCAATCCTTCCCGTACCGTTGACAGTGGTGGCGAAGGTGGAGGAGGAGGTGGCGACGGGGGTGGAGGAGGTGGAGCTTCAGTTACACCCAGCGTCTCGCCAACCGCCGGACCCTCTCTCACAGTCACCCCTTTTCTTACCCCAGCTACTCCTCCCGGAGCTACTTGTGATTATAACCAATGCTGCGCCAGCGGCTGGTGCGGTGGCCCTCCCGGAGTCGGCGTCCAATGTCCGTGGCTGGATAAATGCTTTTTCGACCCGATTTATGGTATTTGGGACTGTCAATGTTCTTCGATGTGCGGAGCTTTCTGGTGTGCGCCATGAAAATAATCAACTTACCGTTTTATCTTTTCCTCTTCTTTTTCCCGCTTCTTTTTTTACCGTTAAATAATGGCGATTATGACTTTTTCAAACTGGCTTTCTTCTTTTCCTTCGCTTCTTTGCTTTTTTTTATCTCACTGATATCAATTGTCCGGCGGAAAGGCTTCAATTATTCCTTGACCGGCGTCCTGCTTCTGGGTCTGACGGCGGTAACGCTTCTCTCAGCAATTCTTCAATCTCCCAACCTCGTCACTGTCCTGACGACTCCCCTGTCCGTCTCAACCGTTTTTGCCGGAACTCTTTTTTATTTTGCTCTTATCAATAATAAGACTATCGATAAAAAAGTAATAAAAATCATCTTACTGGTATATACGATTACCGCTTTTGCCCTCTTCGCTTATCCCTTTTTTTTAGGATCAAAGCCGTATCTCTTGCCTTTTTCTTACGGCTTAAAGATTGCCCTGGAAGTGATGAAAGACCTCAAAAGCCTCCTTTTGGGTATCGGGCCAACCAATTTCATGACCGCTTTCACCCTTGGCAAGAGCGCTTCTATTAACTCTACCCCTTTCTGGAACGTCATCTTCACTTCCTCTTCGTCATTCTTCCTGAATTTAGTTACAGAAAGCGGTCTCATCGCAGGTACTATCTATCTCTTTCTCTTCTTTAAGTCGCTTAGGTTACTCCTGCCTGCGCAGGCAGGTA